>CAZHPP010000156.1:0-8255 GCA_964534535.1 uncultured Victivallales bacterium
GGACTCTGCGACCCCGTCACCGTGGACGCCATGCGCCGGACCTGCAAGGCCCCGATCATCGCCGTGGCAGGAAGCTCCTACTGCGTCGGATACGGCTGGGGCGACATGCCCGGCCGCCGCATGACGGCGGAACTTTCCGGACGGTATTACGGCTATGAACAGCGGCCCATGTTCCAGAAAATCAGCATGCTGCATCTGGCCGCGAGCGGCGCTTCCGGGCTCAGATTCGCACTCGGCGAACCCGCAGCTGACAAGGCCTCCGCTGAAGCGATTCTCATGCTTTCCAGAATCGAAGACTGGTATCTGGACGGCGTGCGCGACGACGAAGCCGTGCAGATTTCCGACCTCACGCAGGGCGAAAGCCCCTGGCGGAACGACAAGACCCGCATCCGCGGCGGCGTCTGGAAATATTTTTACGACCATTTCAACGGACGCGTCCAGTGGCGGGTGCACCGCAGAAACGGAACCATGCTGATTTCCCTCTTCAACTGGGACCCGTTCCAGACGAAGACCTGGCACGTGCGTTCCGCAAAGGTTCCGGGAAAGAATCAGTTCCTGACCGATCTTGCGGACGACACTCTGCTGACGGACGGCAGTTCCGCAGCATGGTCCGCCAAAGACCTTGCGGAAGGATTTACCGTAACCGTTCCTCCGTGCGGATTCCGCTTCCTGCTGCTTTCGGATTCGCCGCGGAAGACTCTCCGCTCGGCCGCGCTCAGACCGGAACCCTCCAGCGTCCCGCCCTACAACCAGTACGCATGGCGCAAAGGGGAAAAAATCGACATCCGCGCCGTCATGGAGGAAGGAATCCGGCTCCCGCTGAACCAGCTGAAGCTTTACGGCGGGAAGAAGGCAGACGTCAGACGGCCTTCGGGACCGGACCTCCTGATTCTGCCGTTCCAGTCGGATTTTACAAAAGTCCAGCCCGGACTCCGCTTCACGGGCACCGAAGCGAAAGGAACTCTGGAATCCCGCGGCAAATATGCATTCCTTGACCTGCGGCTGGCAAAGTCGGAACGCCCGCTGATTCTGGAAGCGGAAGTTTCCGGCACGGATTCCGCCGCATTCGGGGCTTCGCTCTATTCCGAGGAGAAAGGCGTTCCGGCAAACCGGCTGATGATGCTCGCCTGGGGGAAGAAGATTGCTCCCGGCGGCGAAACGCTGCGCTGGACCATTCCCGCTGAAAAACTCGGCGGAACAACACGGCTGATGTTCTACAACTGCACCTCAAAGCCGCAGATCGTTGTCCGGGCGCTCCGCCTCTCCGCCGCCCCGCAGAAAGACGGAGGCCGATGATGGAGGAAACCGTTCAGGAAAGGATCCGGGAGGCCGCGGCCCGCAGTCTGGCCGCCCGGGATGCCCTTTACGATCCGGAGCGGAAGCTCCTCGGAAAGTACGATCCTTCCGTCTATCCGGAAGCGTACCGGCGCGAACATTTCGGCGCCATCGGCCCGAACGGACTCCATCCCTACCGGGAATCCCTGTACTACGCGCTGACCCTGCTGGAGTGCGGAAGCCGGATTCCGCGCGCCCGCGACATTCTGGAAACATTCTGCCGAGATGCCGTTCTGCCGGACGGTCAGCTGCTGTGGTTCGCCGAGGAAAAGCATCTGCGCGACGCCAACGGCAATTTCTTCAATGCCGCCGCGCTGCTGCCGCTCGAAGCGTACTTTTCGGAACAGCTGGCTCCGGAAACGGCCCGCCGTCTCCGGGAAATTCTGAAGAATCTCTATCCGGTCTTCGCCGGAGAGCGGAACCGCGGTTCCCTCACCTATGTCAATCCGCAGCTCGGCGGGACCGCCATGTGCTGCGCCCTGGCGGAACGGTTCGCCCTGCCCTCGTTCGAAAACGACGTTTCGGAATTCCTGAACTACGGGAACTTCCTCCTGAACGAAGGAATCAGCGAAACGCTTACTCCGACCTATTACGGCGTGGACCTTTTCATTCTCTGCGGACTGCTCTGCATTACGCACGACCGGAGGCTGACGGACATGTCGCTCCGTCTGCTCCGGGAACGGATTCTCCGCCAGATGCGCTTCTTCGGGGAGCGCTTCCCCGTGCCGTTCCGCCGCGGCTACAACGGCATGTACGCCGTCCGGAACACGGGCAGTCTTCCCGCCTGGATTTTCGGCTGGACAAAGGAGCTCAGGCTGGATTACGACCACATTTCGCCGTTCCTGTTCGAAAAGGCGCTGGAACTTTTCCCCTGCATCGAAACCGCCGCAGAAACGGAACTCCCGAGGACACAGGAAACCGTCGTATTCCGGAACTGCCGGGCGGCCAGTTATCTCGACCGGACCTTTTCCCTCGGCAGCTTCAACCGGTATCCCTGCGAGACGATCGTCTGGCAGACCGTGAACGTCGGCGGCTCCGGCTGGCAGGACGGCCCGGTCTATCTGACGTTTGAAAACGCGCGGGAAACTTCCGGGATTCTCCGTCTGGAAGCCGTGGATTCGGACGGCCGTCTGCAGACCCATCCCTATGCCGGAAAGTTCACGCTCGAAAAGACCTTCCGGCTGTTTCCGTTCCGGAGCTTTCCGCCGGAACCGCAGCTGCGCTGCACGCAGTCGGAAAACAGGCTGCTGTGTCTGTTCCAGACCGACCGGATCGACGCAGTGCTCCGGCGTTTCGGGTTCAATTTTCACTTTTCGCGCATCGGGAATTCCTGGCGAAAACTGTCCGGCGGAAACCTGCTGGCCGAAGCGGACGGAAGCACCGTGCTTCTTCACGCGTTCCGGCGCGTCGACATGGCGGGCTCCACTCTGCTGAAGGCCGCCTGGATCGAACCGGAGTTCACCGTCGTGCAGGACCATGACAGCCTCGACTGCCGCATGGATCACTGCGACGGCTCCCCGCAGAGCTTCGTGCAGAGCCATGTCTGCGGCGGATTCTATCTGGAAGTCCTGGCCGGAATCCCGCTCGGCAGGGCCGAACGCGAAATCGCGGAAATTCACTTTGACGACCGCTTCGTTTCCGACCGATGCAACGGACACGTCGACGACCGCGACGCCATCCGGGAAACCTCCGTCGTTTCGCACGGAAAAAGACTTTCCCTGCGCTGGAACCAGTACACAAACGAATCAGAGAGCAATTGAAAACCATGCACCCCATTCCTTCCGCCATCGTCGGCGTGACCGGCTACGGTCTCTGCCATTTCCGGAATCTCGTCCGCGAAGCGCGGGCGGGACGCACAAAAATTCTCGGCGCGGCGGTCATCAATCCGGAAGAAGCCGCGGACCAGGTCCGGATTCTCGAAGGACTCGGCTGCCGCATCTTCCGGGAAAGCGGAGAAATGTTTTCCTCCCTCGCCGGGAAGATCAGCCTGTGCTGCCTTCCGGTCGGAATCCCGTTCCATGCGCGGCTCGTCTGCGATGCCCTGCGCTCCGGCTGCAATGTGTTCGTGGAAAAGCCGCTGGCGTCCTCCCTGGAGGACATTGCGCAGATTCAAAGTCTGGAACAGTCGGAACACCGCTTTGCGGCCGTCGGATTCCAGATGTCCTACCTCCCCGGAACCCTTGCCCTGAAGCGGCGCATTCTTTCCGGAGAATTCGGAAAAATCCTCGGAATGAAGACCATCGCTCTTTCCCTCCGCAATCCGGCGTATTACTCCCGCAACGCATGGTCCGGAAAGCTGCGGCTTTCCGACGGGACTCCGGTTCTGGACGCCCCCTTCAACAATGCCATGGCCCATCAGCTGCATCTGGGATTGTTCCTTGCGGGGAAGACCATGGAAAGCGCCGCAAAGCCGGAATCCGTCGACGCCCGGCTGATGCGCGCCAACAGGATCGACTCCTGCGACACCGCCATGCTGAAAATCCGTCTGGAGGGGGCAGTTCCCTTTTCCTTTTTCGGCAGCCATGCCGCAGATGCAGACTATGAACCCGAACTCGTGATCGTCTGCGAAAAAGGGACCATCGTCTGGAATTATGCACAGTGCCGGATCGACTGCGGACGCGGCGTTCCAGAAACCTTCGCCGTCGAATCCGGAGACCGACAGTACGAAATCGTCTTCGACCGGCTCTTCCGCCGGATTTCAGGGGAAAATGAATATTTCTGTTCGACGGAAAATGCCGCCATGCATTCTCTCTGCACGGTTCTGGCGTTCCGTTCCGAAATCCGGACTTTCCCCGCGGAAAGAATCACGGCCGATCCGGCGTCCGGCGCGCAAAAGGTCAGCGGTCTGGGGAACGAGTTCCTGTCGGCTTACCGTTCGCTGAGATTTTCCCCGCCGCGGACGGAGATCCCGGCACGGAACCGGACGCGCTGTCTCAGCGGAACGTCATGGACACGATGATCCCCGCGGAGCGATTTCAGGGAATCTCTTCCGCCTGCCAGGTCCGCGGAGCGAGCGTGCCGGAAAGACCGTTCCATTTCCACTGCCGGGGGACCCGCGTGTAATTGCAGAGGATCAGCGCCCTTCTGCCGGTTCCCGGATCCTGCCAGCAGGAATGGAACACTGCCGGCAGAGAAGACGTGGTTTCCGAAAAAGCGTCTTCCTTTGTGAAGAGCGTGCGCCGCATGAATTTCACCGGGACGGAACACACGTCCAGCCGCCCCGGTTCCAGCATGACGCCGTCATAAAGATACCCGCGGTGCCCGAAATAGAATCTCGCGGTGGAAAGCAGGAATTCATAATCCGGGGCGAACCTTGATTCGGACGCATGCTCAGCTTTCAGATTGCAGACGGTCGGCTGCATTCCCCAGATGACCGTGCGCGCCAGTTCCGCCGCGAACTGGTCCGGATACAGTTCGTTCCACGGCCGTTCCTGTTTCCACCGAAGTTCCCGGGGCCAGCCGGAATCGAACGGCACGGTGCCGTCGAAATGGTCAAAGTTCCCGAATGCCGCAACGGCTCCGTGATAGACCGCCTGGAACGCAGGCACGGGCGCGCTGCCGCTGCCGCTGCCGGTGCGTTCATAGCTCGGGGCCAGGATGATGACGGAATCGAAAAGGTCCATGCAGGATTCCAGGGAACTTTCCGTCGACAGGCTGAAGCCGGGACAGCGGGCATGGATTTCCCGCAGGAGTTCCCGGTATCCGCGCACCTGATAGTCTCCGCCTCCCGGCGCATGACGGTGCTGAGTGTTGTAGCAGTCGTAATAGTGGCCGCATCCGATCATATCCAGATAGACGCCGGGCAGACCGCACCGATAGAGTTTTTCCGCAAGCGACACAATTTTTTCCCGGAACCGGAGCCCTTCCCCGCACATATGCGCGGCGCGGTGCCCGTTGAACGCATTCGTCCAGAGGGAAAGCACACTGCCGTCTCGGCATATGACGGCGGATTCCTGGCCGCCTTCCGGCCACGTCCGGCCGTCCATGTCCCAGGACATTCCGTTGAGATAGACCTGGACATAGATTTTCTGTTCGGAAAGACGCCTGACCGCATTGCGGAAAGCCTGCTCTCCCTCGCGCGGCGGCCAGAATTCGGGATATTCCGTATCGTACGGAATTTCATGCCACCAGTACCAGTCGAGGGCGACGGGCAGCCCCAGATCCCGGCTCAGACGTTCGACCGGCGGAATCACGTCGCCGATGAGTCCGCGGTTCCAGACCCACATGGCTGTTTCGCGCATCGGATTCTTTCTGTTCCGGTTCAGATACCACGGCTGACGGCAGGCCCATTCCCTGTACATCATCGCCGCCTCGAACCAGCGTCCGGGACAGATGCCGATCCCCGACTCGAACCCCAGTCCGGAAGAGTCGCGGCGCGACTCTTCGAGCGGAAGCGGGTTGCGGACCGTATAGGTCAGATTCTTTCTTTCCCGGTCCAGAGTGCAGACGAAATCCTTGGTATGGTGTCCGGGATCCCGGTGGTCGAAGTAGTAATTTTCCGGTCCGTCATAGCATGCCGCGAACTGAAAGGAGCGGAACGCCCCCTGCGGCAGAGCCTTTCCCGGCTCCAGGACGCGGTACTCCTCTCCGGGGCCGAACGGCGCAAGGAATTTTGAATTCCCGTCGACCGGGAACGAGGAAACGGGAAAGAGGATCTCTTCCACGAACATTCCGGAAGAATTCCCGCGGAATCCGATTGTTCCGCACAGGCCGGGACCGCCCTTCCGCCATGTCACGGCAACCTCGAAATCTTCGCCGCCGGGCGCAGCCCCGCGCCAGAGACAGTTCCACACGCCTGGTTTCCCCTCCCCGACCGTACAGCTTTTCATGTCTGCCGGCGTCACGGTGACCTTCTTCCCCGGAGGAGTGCCGAAGACAAGAGCCCACTCCGTCGTCATTCCGCCGTACAGCAGTTCCCCGTGTTTTCCAAAGTGCGGAACCGGTGTTTTCATCTTCATTTTCCGTTTTTCTCCTGACTTTTCCCATGCGGGGATCCGCCGTCCTGAATCCGATAGTTCAGCGCATCGCCGTCGAACCGGATTTCGAAGGAGGAAACGGTCGTTTCGCCGCGGCGGAATGTTTTTCCGCGCGTGATCCGGACCGGCCGGTCGAAGCGGATGACCGCCGAGGCTCCGGAGGCATATTTCAGCGTCACGGACTCCGGGGCGACGGCGGCCGACACATCCTTCTTCACCAGGAACGGGACCTGTTCGATCCGTTCCATGCCGGGGGCCGCGCCTGAAAGTTTCAGGGAAACATCAAGGGATTCCGGCCCGAACGAGAACTTCCGCTCAAGTTTTCCGGCGGCGTGGCGGAATTTCGTGACCAGCCGGACGCCTTCCGCATCCGCGGAAGATTCGCTGTCGCCGTAGGACACCCAGTCATCGCCGAGCCGGAACGTCCACTGCGTGCCGAGCGCCCAGTTCATCGAAGCCAGC
Source organism: uncultured Victivallales bacterium (assembly GCA_964534535.1). Classification (GTDB taxonomy): domain Bacteria; phylum Verrucomicrobiota; class Lentisphaeria; order Victivallales; family UBA1829; genus CAZHPP01. The sequence continues at coordinate 6,774 of CAZHPP010000156.1, forward strand.
ACGACTCCGCACTCCGGAGTCCAGAAAAGCTGCGGTCCCGGCAGCGGCATGAAGAACGCATTGGCGGCAGCTTCAAAGACACCGTTTTTCTCCTTCCACTCCCCCGGAACGAATGCGGGATGTCCGGAAAAGACAACATAGTTTTTCCCCGCGCTCTTTCCCGTGTAGACAGCGGCATAATAATTTTTTCTGCGGGCAAAATGGAATTCGTTGTTGAAGGAGCGCACAAAGGAGGATTCCTTTTCAACCGGGAGCTTCGCGCCGGGGAACGGCTTTGCTCCCCGCATGGTATGCCAGAAGGCCGAATACGGCGCAAAGGCGTATCCCGTCAGTTCCGGTTTTTTCCGGTAGAATTCCAGCGCGCCTTTTCCGGACGCCCATTCGACATACTTGAGCAGATCCGTCCTGGACTGCGGAGGAGGATCGTTCCGGTGCCACACGCCGGAACTTTCGAGACGGTCCATGAGCAGGGCCGTCCCGGCGCCGTACTGTCGCTGCACCCAGCTGCCGGGCGTGCGGTGGGAAAATCCGCTCGCGCCGTAGAGGATGCGGCCGTCCGGTTCCGGAGCGGCCGTGCAGTTGAACAGGGTCTGAATCCGTTCCACGAGTTTCACCGCCGCCGGATCGCCGGAAAGAAACGCATAGTAGGCAAGCAGCGAAACGCAGAGTCCCTGATACGTGGCGTCCGGTCCGCACGCCTCCCGCAGATAGCCCGTGCGGATGCCGGGATTGTTCGCCTCGTCGGAAAGGGATTCGATGAAGTCGGAAGCGAGCTTTTTGAAAAGGCCGTCGCCCGCCGCCGTGCCGTACGCATACAGTTTGACCGGCCAGTGCGCGGACTGGTTTTCACAGGAGACGCGGTCGGAGAAGAATCGGCGCAGCGGCATGGCGAGCGCTTCGGCGAACAGACTCCGAAGTTCCGGGTCCATTTCCGGCGCAAGCAGGAGGAAGGCCACGCTTTCAGGAACCATGACCATGCCGTCGCCTCCGGCATAGTCAGAAGAAATGTCGGAGCACGTGCCGTTCCCCTTCAGCGGGAAATATGTGCTTTCGGGACCCAGAGCGAGTTTATAAAGATACGCCAGCGCCGCGCGTCTGAGGACCGCCGGATTCCTGTAATAGGGATTGTACGGCTTGTTCAGCGTATAGAGATATGCCAGCGCGCCCGGCTCGCCACTGATCCGTCCGAATTCCGGCGATGCGGGGTCCGTGTTCTGCGATTCGATGAGATACCGCGCCGCGGAAAGCGGCCCGCCGATCCCGAACAGGGAGACGTCTGCCGGATAATCCGCCAGAATTGCCTCCCGGAACCGGGTCAGGTCCGCAGGCGCGACTTCAAGGTCCTTTGCCGTGAGTTTTTTCCGCCATTCGTACACGCGTTTCTGGAACTTCAGCGGAACGTATGCGCCGCTCTCAAGACGGGTCATGCCCCCGCCGATCTTCCGGGCCATTTCCTGCGTGGGACAGAGAATGAACGGGAAC
>CAZHPP010000157.1:0-8226 GCA_964534535.1 uncultured Victivallales bacterium
AGCGCGGAACGCCTGATTTTCCATCCGGCATGGTTTTCTCCTCATTATGCAGGAACGGGAAGATCACTGCAGAATGTTTTTCCCAATCCACGGATATGATTCGGGAACCGGGAGGTCTATGGATTCGTCTGGAACCGGCGAAGTGTCTCCGCCCGGAAAATTTCGTGCAGTTTTCCGGCCGCATCCACAGAAAAGCTCTCCAGTTTCTTTCCATTCTCATCGACGGCAGTCACAGCAAGTTCGTCTTTCCCGACTTCCACATCGAGATAACTGAAATCCGGTTTCGCCGAATCCTCCTTGGGGGCATCCACCGTCACCCACGACACAGGGGCTTTTCCCAGCGCCGCCGGATGTGCGAGCGGACGGAATGCGGAGATATCGGATGAATCTTCGGCAGCCCGCCTGTATTCATGAATATGTCCTCCGATCCAGAGATGAATCCGCCCTTCGGCAGAGCGGTCTTTCAGCAGATCCGCCGTCAGACGGCGGACATTTGCGGACACCGCGTCATCTGAATACTGGGGTTCCGTATGCGCCAGGATGATCCGGAAATGCGCAGATTTGAACTCCGCGGATTTCCGGACGCGTTCAATCCATTTTTTCTGCCGCGACATCAGCGCCGCCATATCCAGGATCGGACCGTTGAATCCGTTCAGAGGTCTGCTGCCGAAATCGCCGCAGTCCAGCACGAGGAAAAAAACACTGCCATGCCGGAACGCATAGTATCCGGACTCCCCCGGCATTGCAAAATGATCGAACCATGCTTCAGCCGCCATTCCGTCCGGCTCATGATTGCCGCGGACATAAACCCATGGCTTGACAGTTTCCCCCGCACGCGGAGCAAACTGATCGAAGAAATCGCTGAAATAAGATTTCTCCATATCATGCGCATAACTGTCCATATCCCCGACATGCACGATGAAATCGGCGGATTTGAACAGGGGGAGTTCCCTGAACTTTTTCATGAATTCAGCACGCTGCTTCGCAGTCTTGCAGCTGCCGGAAAGAGAAAGCTGCGTATCGCCGATCACGGCAAAACGGAAATTGTCCGGACTGAACGTCCGGAAACACCGCTCCGGCATGAACACCTCCCTGTAAATCCGGTCCGTCCAGAGCGGACGCCTGAACCCGTCACGTCCGGAGGGCGGTTCCAGCAGAACGATGCGGTATTCGTATTCCGTTCCCGGCTCCAGATCGCAAAGCCGGATGCGGTGGCTGCGGGAATTCTCACGGAGAATCAGATCGCCCGCCAGATCATAAGTGCGGATCCATTCCCTGCCGCCGCGTTTCCGATAATCGATTCCGGCCGGAACGGGATCAACGGTAATGAAACTCACCATGACGCTCCCCATATCCGGACGCAGAAGCAGTTCCGGATGCGCCAGCGCCGCGCGGAACGGACGGTGTCCGGAGCGGTCTGCGATGGCAATCCGCCATGGATTTTCACGATCCGCCCCATAGACAAAGTCAAGATTCCGGTTGGTGCGGTCTGTATGAACCACAACCGTATTGCTTCCTTTGTGAAGTGCAATCGGGAAAATATGGTCGTCCGCGGAAACGGGGGAATAATCGTTTCCGAGCCCGTATTGACGGAAGTCATAGACCTTCTTTCCATTGACGAATACGGAAAACGCCGCGCCGCCGATCCCAAGCTGCATGGTCCGTTCCGAATCCGATTCAAAAACCGATTCCAGGACCGCCGACCCGTGTTTTCCGCAGGCCGCATCCAGATCGATCACGTCTTTTTCAATTTGAATTTTCCGGGAATCGGTCACAGAACCGTCGGGAAGTCTCAGCCTGCCGGAAACAGGAAGCACCTCATACGGAGGACGATTCCGCGGATTGTCATAGTAATATGCGTTCCAGTTTTTCAGCATCTGTGCCGAACCCGGCACACAGACAGAGAGCATTGCAAGAATTGAACCACATTTCCGGATGATATTCATGTTATTGCCTTTGATTGAATTCCCACCACAGATTCATCCGTTAAGATAGCATCTCTCAGCATCTTTTTCAACTTCATGCTGTAAACAGAGGCACCTTCGCCGGAATCGGCTCAGAACAGGGAAGGCGTATGCGGGTAACGGCTCAGGTCGCCAGCGCGATCATAAATCCACCCGAGAATCATTTCCACGACATAGTCGGTTTCTTCCGGTGTGAAGGCGTGTCCCTTCGCAATCCCGTGCCACTTTTCCAGACACCCGCGGCAGCAGGTCGCCGTGGCGTGCTGGGCCACGAACACGGGATGTCCCCGCATGGGGGTCTGCGAACCGTCGGAAGGCGGATTCGCCGGAGCGAGCCGTTCCGCAACGATCTTCCGCGCCTGCGACTCAATCACGTTCCTGCCCTTTTCCGCAAGATAGCGCCGGTCGCCTTCGGTCAGACGGAAGCGCGAACGGAACTTCGACTGCGCCAGACGCGGCTTCATTTCCGCATAGCTCACGGGAAAAGCCTCCGGCAGACGCTTCCGCATCCGCCCTTGCGGCAGGATTCCTTGCAGAGCCGCACGATCAGCGCATGATATTCGTTGAAATACTGCGGCGGAACGCGCTGCATGAACCAGCTCCGCAGGACTTCGTACGGCGCTTCCGGATCAAGTCCGAGGTGCCGCGACCCGGCGCGGCGCGTATAGGAATCGATCACGAACGTGGGCTTGCCGAACGCGTAAAGCAGAATCGAATCGGCGGTTTCGCGTCCGACGCCCTTCACGCGGAGAAGCGAATCCCGCATCTCTTCCGAATATTCGGACTCCAGGATCTCCTGTTCCCGCGCAAGAAAATATTCCGCAAGGGCGCGGAGATACCGGGATTTCTGACGGAAGAATCCGGCCGGGCGGACAGCCTCGGCCAGGGCTTCCGGGCCGGACTCCAGCACGGCGGCGGGGGAGACGATTCCGGCCGTTTCGAGGTTGGCGAGCGCCTTTTCCACGTTGGTCCATGCGCAGTTCTGGGTCAGCACGGCGCCGGCGGCGATTTCCCAGCGCGAACCCGAACGGCAGGGCCACCAGTGCTGGGGACCGTAGAAGCGGAACAGGGCATTGTAAAATTTCATCGGCATGGTAAGAAAAGACCCCGGTTCCGAACGGGACCGGGGTCTGCGAATCAGAATCGGGAAGGAAGGCTTCAGGCCTTCTTTTCCTCTTTCTTTTCCTCAGCCTTGGGAGCCGCTGCCTTGGCATCGGCTTTCTTGGGGGCTTCGGCCTTGGGGGCGGCATCGCCTTCGACGAACTGAAGGATGCAGGCTTCCGCGGCGTCGCCGACGCGGCGGCCGGTGCGGATGATGCGCGTATAGCCGCCGTTGCGCTTTTCAAAGCGCTTGGCAAGGTCGGAGAAGAGCTTGTCGACGACGAGCTTCTTCGTCTGAGCCTGGCAGGACGGCGTATTGTCCTTGACTTTGGAGACGGCCAGACGGCGGGCGTGATCACTGCCTTTCTTGGCATAGGTGATGAGCCGGTCGACGATGCGGCGGACTTCTTTGGCCCGGATGACGGTGGTCTCGACCTGGTCGTGCTCGATGAGGGAGCAGGCAAGGTTGGTCAGAAGGGCTTTGCGGTGTCCGCAGTTGCGGCCCAGCTTGGCGGTATGTTTGAGGTGACGCATAGTTGATTATGCCTCTTCTTTCTTGATATTTTTGATGCGCTCGGCCTCGGCCTGGACGGCGTTGATGAGCTCGTCGTCGATTCCCATGCCGAGAGTGAGGTCGAACTTCTGGAGTTTTTCCTTGATTTCGTCGCAGGATTTCTTCCCGAAGTTGCGGAACTTGAGCATGCGGGATTCGGTCTTGGTGCAGAGTTCGCCGAGCAGACGGATGTTGGCGTTGTTCAGGCAGTTCATGGCCCGTACGGAGAGGTCGAGGACATCGACCGGCTGCGAAAGGATCTTGAAGAGCTTGAGATTCTGCGCGGAGAGGGTTCCGGGCTCGGTTCCGTTGACGCCGACCGGGGGCTCGCCGAGGAAGGGCCGGAGATGATCCTTGAGGATCTGGGCGGCCTTCTGAATGGCGTCCTTGGCGGTGATGCGGCCGTCGGTGAACACCTCGATCGTGAGGCTGTCCATTTCGGTCTCCTCGCCGACACGGGCGGCGCCGACCTGGTAGCGGACCAGGGTGACGGGGCTGAACAGGGAGTCGATGCAGATGGTTCCGGCCGGCTGGTCGGGACGTTTGTTCTTTTCCGCCGGCACCCAGCTGCGGCCTCTGGAGATCTCGATCTCGGCGCGGAACGGCATATCCTTGTCGAGCGTGCAGATGACCTGTTCGGGGTTCAGCACTTCGACAACGCCGTCGTAGGCGATATCGGCGGCAGTGACCGGGCCTGCCTTGCTCTGCTTGATCTCGACGATCCGGGGCGTTTCGGCACTGCTGTTGAGTTTGAGTTTGACGCGCTTGAGGTTGAGCACGATTTCCGTGATGTCTTCGATCACGTTCGGAATCGTGGTGAACTCATGCGTGACGCCGTCAATTCTCACGGCCGAAATTGCCGCTCCCTCGAGCGAGGAGAGAAGCACGCGGCGAAGAGAGTTTCCTATCGTGTGGCCGAAGCCGGCCTGAAACGGCTGGGCGATGAATTTCGCATACTTGTCAGTGGCGGTGCTTTCCTCCACTTCAAGCTTCTTCGGCATCGGAAACGGTTTCGCATCCATGGTTATTTATCCTCCATAAATGGGTTTATGCGCATTTCCGTTCACATGGAACGGAACCGGAACAGCGGAATCAGACGCGGCGTCTCTTGGAGGGACGGCATCCGTTGTGCGGCACGGGCGTGATGTCCTTGATCATGTTGATCTCGAGCCCGACGGAGGAAATTCCCCTCACGGCGGATTCGCGGCCCGCTCCCGGTCCGTTGATCCGGACTTCGCATTCCTTCATTCCGAGCGCCTGCGCCTTCTTGGCGGCATCCGCCGCAACGACCTGGGCGGCATAGGAGGTGCTCTTGCGCGATCCCTTGAATCCGTTCTTTCCGCCGGTGGACCAGCAGAGCACGTTTCCATGGAGATCCGTGAACGTCACCTTCGTATTGTTGAAGGTAGACTGGATGAAGGCAATTCCGGAGGGAACGCTGCGGAAGCCTTTTTTCTTCTTTTCGACCGCGGCGGCGGTTTCGGCGCCTTCAGCGGCAGGTGCGCCTTCCGCTGCGGCAGGAGCTTTTTCCTTGGCGGCGGCAGGTGCTTTTCCCTTCGCGGCAACGGGGGCTTTTTCCTTCGCGGCGGCGACAGGGGCTTTCTCTTTATTCTCAGCCATGTTTATGGTAACCTTTCTGCTAAATTATTTCTTCTTCGCGGGAGCTGCGGCTTTTGCGGCGGCAGGCGCTTTTCCGGCAGGAGCCTTGGCTCCGGCGGCAGGCGCTTTTCCTCCGGCGGCGGCAGGTGCGGCTCCGGCGGCGAGCGCCTTCGCATCGCCCGCGGAAGCGGCAACACGGCGTTCCGTCTTATCACGAATTGCGCCGACCGTCACCTTCTTGCCCTTGCGCGTACGTGCATTCGTACGGGTGCGCTGGCCGCGGCACGGAAGACCCTTTTTATGGCGGGTTCCGCGATAGCAGTTGATTACCTCGAGACGGCGAATGTCCTGTGCGAGAACACGGCGGAGATCGCCTTCCACAACATAGTCGTTCTGGATCAGCGTGGTGATCGCCGAAATCTGTTCCGGAGTCAGCTGACTCGCTTTCGTCGCGGGATTGATTTTCGTCTTCTTCAGAATCTCCGCCGCAATCGACGGACCGATTCCGTAAATGTAGCGAAGCGCAAACTCGACTCTCTTGTTTGCCGGAATGTCCACTCCAATGATTCTGGGCATGATATTCCTCAACCTTGTTTCTGTTTGTGACGCGGGTTACGGGAGCACACGACTCTCACAACGCCCTTGCGTTTGATGATCTGGCAGGATTCGCACCTGCGCTTGATGGACGCTCTGACTTTCATTGGTCTTACCCTCATTCTTTTTATAATGCGGTACTTTCGCCGTGCGAACCGATCGCACAGCCTCCTGTTTCCCGGTCTTGCAGTGGAATCCTCCGAATGCCGCGACGCATTCCTCGGTGCAATCCGTGAATCCATATAATCTACACCGAATCTCCTGCGTTTGCAAATATTTTTTAAATATTTTTTTTCCGGCAGTTTTCCGCCCCGGATTTAATCTATACACCATATACAAGATGGTTTATGCCATTCCCGAAAATATTTCCGCATGCCAGGAAAGCGGTCAAAGTCCTGAGAGAAAGACCAGGCAGAGAATCCGCAAAAGCCTTCCCGGACGTCATTCCGGGAACGGTTTGTAGTGTCTGCGGTATGCGGTGGGCGTCATTCCCGAAAGCTGACGGAAACGGCGCATGAAATAAAAGATGTCCGCAAACCCCAGCATTTCCGAAATTTCCTTGATCCGGAAATCGGTCTCCACCAGCAGCCTTCCGGCACGCTTGAGCAGAACCTCGCCGCGGTACTTCGAATAGGACTGGCTGCCGTGGACGCTCTGCCAGCGCCGACGCATGGTCGACTCGGAAAGCCCCAGCTTCCGCGCAAGTTCCGCAAAATTGACCTTCGCACTCAGGTTTCTGTTCAGCGCATTTTCGATCTCCGGAACCAGCGGAGACTGTTCCGCCATGGAAGGCGGAAGCCAGGTGGACATGATCAGGTTCCATGCCGCGGCATCGACGGAATCCGCGCAGTCGCTGGCGGAAGGACACGCCAGGAACTCGCTCATGGCGGCGTGCACGGCCGCCGCATTCCGGATCGGGCGCACCGGCAGGGTTTCGCAGGGAAACGCAAGGGAATCGGCCAGCCGCTTCTGCTCGGACCCCTCAAAGATCAGATAAAGTTCCTCCCAGGATTCATCTTCATACGGACCGTAATGCATCGGTTCGCCCGGCCACTGGAGCAAGACGCACGGAGCGTTCACGGGGATCGTCTTTCCGCGGAAAACATACCTGCCGCGTCCGGAAAGGATCAGGGAAAAGTTGCAGGTGGCAAAAACACAGTCGATGGTGTTCCGCTTCTGCGGGATATATCCGGTGCTGACCAGTCTCGGGTAGAGCCGGAACCGCCTTTCATACGGCTGATAATGTTTGATGAAGCCATCCATCTGATTGAACAGTTCGTCCATATGTTATTTTTTTATTTATGTTATAATATATTCATGGCCCGGGAAAAAATCAACGAACATGAGGAGTTTTTTTATGAAGGCTGGCATCATCGGCTGCGGGAACATCAGCAGCGCCTATCTGCACAACAAAGACGCATTCCGTCACCTTGAGATTTCCGCCTGCGCGGACATCCGTCCGGAAGCGGCTCAGGCAAGGGCAAAAGAGTTCGGAATCACCGCCATGAGCGTGGATGAAATCCTGGCGGATCCGGAGATCGGCGCGATTCTCGACCTGACGACTCCGCAGTCCCATGCGGAAGTCAATCTGAAGGCGCTTGCGGCCGGCAAACATGTCCATTGCGAAAAGCCGTTCGCGCTGGACCGCGAATCCGGAAAAAAGGTATTGGAGCTCGCCGCAGCCAAAGGGCTCCGCGTGGGCTGTGCGCCCGATACGTTCCTCGGCGGCGGGCATCAGACCTGCCGCGCCTTGATCGATTCCGGACTGATCGGAAAAGTCGTCGCGGGAACGGCGTTCATGCTGTGCCACGGACACGAATCCTGGCATCCGGCTCCAGGGTTCTACTATCAGAAGGGCGGCGGCCCGCTCTTCGACATGGGGCCGTACTACCTGACCGCGCTGGTCAACATGCTCGGACCGGTCCGGCGCGTTTCCGCCATGAACACCCGCAGCACGGACTGCCGCGAAGGAATCAAAGTCAACGCGGGGAAAAAGTTCCCCGTCGAGATCGACACCCATATTTCCGCGCTGCTGGAATTCCGTTCCGGAGCCGTCATCACGCTGATTACAAGCTTCGACGTCTGGAAGCATTCCAACTACACGGACATTGAGCTTTACGGAACAAAAGGCAGCCTGCACTGTCCCGATCCCAACTGCTTCAGCGGCCCGATCCGTTTCTATCAGGCCGGGCTGACCTCGGACTGGGCGCCCGCCGACAACCGCAGGATCTACAATGACAACATGCGCGGGATCGGGCTCGCCGACCTCGCTTCCGGGGTGGAACTGAACCGTCCGCACCGCTGCAGCGGCAAACTGGCATACCACGTCCTGGACATCATGTGCTCGATCATCGACTCCAATGCGTCCGGAAAATTCGTGGAGTTGGAAAGCACCTGTGAACGTCCCGCGCCCCT
>CAZHPP010000158.1:0-8222 GCA_964534535.1 uncultured Victivallales bacterium
CGTCTCGGCTGGGAGCCCAGCATGGCATACGTCTGCGACCGCTGGCACCTCGAATGGAAGCAACGTCAGGTGGAAAGCGCCCTGCGCGAAATCGAAATCTACCGCGGGATGCTGAAACTGAAATGACCGATCCCGGTTGAAAAGAACGGTGCACGGCGGTATATTCCCGGATAACTCAAAGGAGAATGAGATGAAGAGCAGAACGATGAAGAAGATCGCATTCAAGGGAGAAACCGTGGAAGACTGGCTGGGCGCCCGGCTTCACAAGTTCCCGCTGGAAAAACATACGGCATGGGTGGTCGAGCCCGCGGTCCCGCTGCCGGGACGCCCCTGGTTCTGGGTGCCCGAATGGCCGACCGCCTTCCCAGAACGCAACGGAGCCAAAGCTCTGCTCGACCTCGGATTCTACATGATCCACGTCAACGTCCTCGGAATGTTCGCCAATCCCGCCGCGCTCAAGATCATGCGGAAACTCTATGACCTGGTCCGGTCGTACGGATTCCCGGAAAAGGGCGCGCTGATCGGCATGAGCCTCGGCGGACTCTATTCCTTCCGGTACGCGGAAACGTATCCGGAGACGGTTTCCTGCATTTACGCCGACGCGCCCGTCTGCGACCTGAATTTCTCGGTCAGCGGAGACAGCGTGTTTTCGAAGCAGATCCGGAAGGCCTGGGACAAGTCGAACCTCGCAAAGCATCCGCTTTCTCCGGTCAACAACCTTTCGCGCATGGCGAAGGCGCATATCCCGATCCTGATGCTTCTCGGCGATTACGACCTTTCCGTCGACCCGAAGACCAACGGCGACCTCCTTGCCGCGCGCTATGCGGAGAAGGGCGGAAAGATCGAAGTCGAACACCGGCCGTACTGGGGACACCATCCGCACGGGCTGGACAATCCGCTGAAGATCGTCCGCTTCATTCTGGCGAACACGCTCGAAGTCCGGAACTGAAAAGTCCCGGTTACAGGGATTCGAACAGCCCTTCCGCGGAGATGCGGATCCGTTCGTCCCAGACGAAGGAGAACGAGGGCAGTTCGTGTCCGTAGGCCAGTCCCGAAAAGACCGGGACATTCACCTTTCCCGCGGTGCGGCGGAAGATTTCGCTCAGCACCGCAGGCGTTCCGCAGTTTGTGAACTGGCCGAACACCAGCGCCGCGATGTCTTTCATCACGCCCGATTCCAGAAGCTGGACCAGGTGTCGGTAGACGATCCGAGGCTCGTCGCCGACATCTTCCAGCACCAGAATCCTTCCGTTCAGGTCCGGCAGATATTCCGTGCCGCAGAGCGAAGCGGTCAGGGAAAGGTTGGCGGGAATGATTCCGCCCTCGGCGGCGCCGGGGGTCAGGACTTTGAGCTTTGCATGAAACGGGATTTTCTCCGCATCGAACTGGAACACGCGGCGGACGTATTTTTTTGTGAAGGAGTCCGCCAGCGCTTCGGGAAGCCGCGCGGCCATCTGCGTGGCGACTGCGCGTCCGGCACTTTTCGAGATCATGGCAAAATGCACCGCCGTAATGTCGCTGAATCCGGCAAGGAAGAACCGCGGACCGCGGGCGCGGAAGGCTGTCCAGTCGATGAGCGGCAGAATTCCGGCGGAGCCGGTGCCGCCGCGCGTGCACAGAATCCCTCCGAAGGAAGAGTCGTTCAGCGCGGAATTGATGTCTTCGGCGCAGAATTCGGGGTCGGCGGAAAGCCAGGAAAGTTTCGAGCCGCGGGCAGCGTTCTTCATGAGCACTGGTTCGACTCCGAGCTTCCGCAGGAGGTCAAGTCCGGCGCCGAGTTTTTCGCCGCCGGTCGGACTGGCGGGGGCGGCCACGGCGATCCGCTTCAGGTCTGCGGGGAAGAACCGTTTCATGGCGGAACGCCCCCGTTCAGCGGCGTGCGCCGTAAAGCATGGTCTGAACGGATCTTCATCACGGCGGCGGGACGGTAGACGATTTCCGCCTTTCCGTCCGATGCGCGGAAGGAGACCAGGCATTCCTTCAGCATGCGCTCGGAATCGGAGCCGCTCCAGCGTTCCGCAATCTGGCGGTCGACGGAATTCTGGACCGACGAAGCCGGAATGTGAAATTTCCCGGCCTGAAAGGAAAGGATCTTCAGGTGCTCGCGTCCGTCCGAATATCCGAACGTGAAGGTCGTCACGGTGTTGATGTATTTCCCGAACGGAGTCTTGAATTTCATTGCGGCGGGACACCAGAGCGTGAACACGCCGCGGTCGAGCTTGAGCACAATGCTGCGCGTGACCGCGGGGTTCAGACCGGATTTGCGGGCGGAAATTCCCGCGCCGGAGGCCAGAACTGCGGACATCATGGCGTTGAATTGGCCGTCGGTCATGACAATGGTGTCGGATGCGGGCGGATTCTTCTGCTGAATGGCGACGAGCACCTGTATCATCATGCCGGAAAGGGCGGCGCTGTCCTGCGGCGTGATTTTTGCGGACTGCGGATGGAAGGGCTTTCCGGAAAACAGCATGGAGCAGATCACGCATGCGGCGATGAGAAGAAGGATCAGCACGGCTCCGACGGAGCCCAGGCTCCAGAAAAGAATCTTTTTTGATTTGGGCGTCATACGATTTTCCTCGGTATTTTCGGTTCGACGAAGACAGCGGCGCGCAGATAGATGAGGTCGGTCGGTTTGACGGAAAAGTCATCCGGCGCGTTTTTCAGGAATTCGGAGGCGTCGATGGCGGGAATGAACGAAACGCCTTTTGTGAAGAGTTCGACGGCGGTGCGGTCTTTTTCGAGGGCGCAGAGCGAATAGCCTTCCGCGCGGAAGGGCCTGGCCTGACTGAAGACGGCGGTAAAGCCGTCGGGCAGATAGGAGCCGTTCTCGAGCTTGAGCCCGAAGGCGAGAAGTTCGGAGCGGCGTCCGTCGAAGAGCGCGAGCGCCCTGACGGGGAAGTTTCCGGCGAAGGCGGTTCTGGCGATTGCGGAGGCGGAGGACATTCCGCGCATCCGCACGCCGGCTTTGCCGTGGGCGATTCCCTGGACGAAGGCGGAGGCGATCCGGAGTCCGGAAAAACTTCCGGGGCCGGTGCCGAGGGTCCATTCGGAGACGTCGGAAGGCCGGATTCCCCTGCTTCCGCAGAGATTGTTCAGCCAGTCGGCCATGGAGGAGGCGTCGTGGCCGGGGAACGCGTGGGATTCCCTGACAAGGACATGGTTTTCCCTGTCGGCGAGTGCGAATGCGGCTTCATTCCAGGAAAAATCGAGTGCCGCCCGGTAAAAGACATCGGACATATTGAATCATCTCCCGAAAAAATGTTGTTTTCGAACGGTAACAATACCGTGCGTTCCGATATTTTTCAAACTGGAACACCGGAAAAAAGAGCATTTTTTTGGGACACCGGCTTGAAAAACGGGGAAAACGGGCTATATTGATCAACCATTCACTCATGGCGTGGTGGTCGAGCGGCTAAGGCAACGGTCTGCAAAACCGGTTCCGATGGGTTCAACTCCCATCCACGCCTCCATCCTTCCACTCAAAAACGAAAAATCAGAGAGAGTTATCTTCGCTTTTGATATGTAAATTCTATGTAAGAAATATGTAACTCAATATGTATACAAGTGAGTACCAAACAAACCACTGGAAGAAATCTCCGGCACTCTCAGCATGGTCTGAGAGGTACCTAATGCAGGCTTTCCGCCAAAGACGCATAGAATACCTCCCAAGGTCATGGTCGCGCGTGTGCGCCCGTGGAACAGGCCGCTTTGCGCGTGCAAATAGTTGAATCATGGTTGTCCTTCCCAGTAAAAGCATTTTTCCCGGCCTTGGAGAGGAAAATTTACTCGTTTGAGTTCACAGGAATAGGAATCCGGTTCATAATGTGCGCATGAGCCGCATCTTTTCCGCGCAGGATTCAGTACGCAGGTGGCTTCATGCCAGTCCTTCTGCTTGCCGCTTCGAAATAGGCGGTCACAGAAGCGGCATGGATATCGAACCTTCAGACCGGTCATATTGCCTCCTGCGCACGAGGCTGAATGTGTCTGTCCGTTTTTTCCCTGTGGGGGACGGGGGTGAGCACCGTCCTCATTCGCAGGATCTTTTCCAACTCACTGGACGCACGACTGATTGCATGGACAGCGACACGCTGTCTTCTAAGGTCAGCACTATTTAAAAAATCAAGCCATCCGATGACCTCGTCTTTTAGAGTTTGTGCTTCGATTTCAAGAATGCATCTAGCGTCTTCTTTGCCAAGAAACTTTCCATCTGCTCTTCGGAAAATCATATTCCAGCCTCCTTCATGTTTATTTTTAATTGCTTTGTAATCAAATCTTTTTCTTCTTCAGCGCTTCCGTGCGTCATGAAACGCTCTAGTTCTGATTCCGAGACCCTAATTTGCTTTCCGATTTTAATGAGCTGGATGTCTCCGGCACGTCCTCGCCGAAGCAAAGTCCGTTCTGAGATGCCCAGCTGTGCCGCAGCACCTGTTAGCGATAAGAAAGATTCCATGCATTCCTCCATTGGTTTCCATTATACTGTCATTGTCAACACTTGGCAGTAACTGGCCTCTATTTGCCATTTGCTCTGTTTTTTTCCGGAACCTTTATCAGAAAAGACTGTTTTTTCCTCCAAATATTTGTTGTCACAGAGGAATCAAAAAACTAAAATAATTTGTAGCTGAGTCATAATATCCACTCAAAAACAAACTTCACGTCTTTTCGAGCACCTTGTCATAACCGGTATTATGCGACTCTCGAATCTTTTCTGCTGACTGGAGATGATTCCATAACTGAGTATAATTTACGCTTTTTTTATGGAGGCGTAGCCTCCGGCGTAAAAAAGATATATATATTGTTGATTTGTAGTATTTGGATTGCCATGCCAACCAAGTTTCCAGCCTGATTTTCTAGCAGGTCTAGCAAGTTTCACTATACCCTCCTAGGAAAACCTAAAAAATAGGTTTCCTTAGGAGGTTACTAATGCGATGCTAGAGTTGCTAGGTTCACTCAAATAGTTTTTTTCCATGCCACCCCGGAAAAGACTCGTTCATTTTTCCCATTGATCCACTTCTGACCCTTGACGACTTTCGGGAATTCACTCTCAAGGGCAAGCCGGAATGTTTCTGAGGAAGACGACCGGAACCCATTCTCGGAACACCATTGTCGGAACTCATGATAAATGTTTTTTGTCGTGATGAACCCATTTTCCTGAGGCGTTATGTATTCTGACAGAAATTCTGCCTCATGGTTCGCCGCAGTCTTTAACTTTGAAGCCAATATCTGTCCATCACGAGATCTCGGGAATGTTTTCAGATCTAATGTCATCGCTAGACCGCGAATAGCCCAGTTCAAGATACCGGATCGTTCAGCCTTTAGTTTCTCTTTGAGGAAGATATCTGTTCGAGGATCATCCGGTTTGAATTGCTCATGAAAGCCGATTAGAACGAGTCTGCGCCATATGCCATCGTTCTTTCCTCGAAACATTGGAGGATCATTGCCTACAAAAATGGGCAGTGCCAGCGATTTCCTCGAAACTGTATCGTGAAACAGCTGGCGGACTTGGATCGATTCACCGGAAACAATTGTCTTCAGGTTGGTTTCAATGCGGCGAATCCGTGTGTCCTCTAGAATCGCATCTGTTTCACTGGAAAAGTTGACTAGTTTCTCTGTCAATGGGAAGAGGTTCTCCTGCGTATCAAAGTTGGCCAATGATACCGAACAAAATGCATCAGCAGACAATAGATTCTTCATCGTTTCCAGTACGACCGACTTTCCGTTTCCACCTCGACCATATAAGTAAAAGAATACCTCGAACCGAGAATCATGGAATAAAGCCAATCCAAACATCAGTTGGACAATCTTCCTATCATTTGGGTCAGGGAGAAGCTCTGCAAGGGTTTTTTCCCAGAGAGGACATTGCGCTTCCGGATTGAACTCGAAATCAATTCCATTCGTCACGAATACGCTCGGCGAAAAGTTCCGGATAACAGTATCTCCTGCAATAAAATGTCCAGTTTTTTTGATTGCTTCCGCCATGCTGTTTACATTGAGTAGACAGTTCTTGGTCGGAACCCATCCGCTTGCATCAGTTCCTTCGGGCAAAAAGCATGGGAGTTGAAAATGGCTTGGAACATAACACAACTCGGTAATCTTTAAACATGTGATTACGTCTCTGAGCAGATGTTCCGAGAACCGGGTCGTTTCACAAATATTGTGAACAAGAAAATCAGTTACCAAGGATCTGATATCTGAATCCGGAATTTCCTTCCAAAAGCGACCACAGAAGATATACCATTTCCCAAAAAATCGTAGGGTCGGAATGCCTTCGCTGGTAAATTTTTCATGTAGGAAATCTCCTGCAATGTTTTGCGGAAGAATAATCGGTCTACCACCTTTGCGCCCATTTTCAGGAGATGTAAACGCTCTGCGGTCTTCATATGCTTCGAACTTTGCATTTTCCGCTTTAAGTTCTGGACATTGTTCAATTAAAATTTCACGAGGATTCATCGAATCTGCCCTCCTTCCGGACAAAGCCATAAAAGTCGTTGCCACTGCTGAGTTCCCGGTCTGAAGATTCCGGGAAGACGGGTCATTCTCGCAGCATTCCCGGTTGCTGGGTCGAAACCGCAATGCTTCAGTAATACAAAGAGGCTTTTTGAGTAGAGTTCCCATTCAGATAGACAGTGAATTTCTTGATCGGGCTTCATTAGAGCATGAATACTTCTATTGCCGGAAAAAACTAATGAACAGAATCGAAATCCAGCTTTGGAGAGACCACGCAATATCTGTCCGCATTCAGGGAAAGGCATGGAATCGCTTTCGAGCAGAACATATCTGAAGCACGAAACACATGCATCTCCACGGAATGTCGTCCCATCCCCCGATTTTCTGGGCTCTTCACGCCCAGAAACGGGATTTGGCAAGAACAATGGGTAATTATTAGCCATTGTGTTCAGAATCGTTCTGCGTTGATTCTCTGGTGCTTTGACGGCCTTGTAAATCTGTGCTCGGAAAATAGCGCACCATTCGCCCACTGTCTTGATACTATCCTGCCCGCTGTCTTGAATGTTACCGCAGAAGAGTAAATCCGCTGGAGAATAGAGCGCCTCCAAAAGCTGAATTGAATCGGACAAATAAGGCATTTCTTCTGAGTAAGCATCGATTTTAATCGGCGAGACATCAAACAGATCAGCCCCCAATGGATCGAGTTCATTACCGCCAGCCTTTAACACGGACGACCTGAATGCGGCGGCTATGTCCGGAGATTTCAAAGCTTCGGCGGTAATTTCGGCTTGTGTCCTCCGGCATGGCGGCGGTATTCGATGCAGATTCCACGTCTTTCTGCCGCAGGTCATCGGAACGGTGTCTTTATGCGCCCTGCGTATGGCATCCATGATTTCCGAATTTGGAATATGCCGCTTCCCAGCCGGAATATGCATCTGGATTTCCGTTAGAATTTCAGCATCACTGTAACCAGCCAAGATTCCTAAGTCAGCTATACCCAGCAATGCGGCATGGCAACCTGTACCGGGTGCTGGAATACCTGCAAGTGCTTTCATGTATTTTCCTCGAATCATTTCATACCTCCAACAATCTGCTCAATTTCCTTGGCAGGAATCCGAACCGTTCGCCGGAGTTTCACAGACTGAATCTTCAGATCTCTGATTAACCTCCGAATGGTTGTTTGTGATACGTTCAGAATTCGTGCCGCACTCGCTACACTCATCATCTTCTTCTTCATTCTTTTTACCTCCATGGTTATGTCTTTTCCTACGCGTTTCCCCAATAGCCCAGTGATAGCTAGAACGTCATTCTTTTTTTGTCAACGCCTCCCTGAAATTCCACTCATTTTTTAAACCTTTGCCGAATGATTTGTAAAATTAGCATTGATTCGTCATCTATTCGCCGATTGTCTTCAATGCGTTGAAATAGTCAGTGATTCCTCTGATAAACGCTTCCGGGAAGACTTCAGGGCAGTTGTCGATCTCTCGGTCTTCATTGTTCCGGATAATCTGTTTTGCCCGTTCCTTCCCAAGCATATAACAGACGTCTGCATGAGAATATCCCTGCATAATCAGGGCGATGTTCTTTTCTCTTGAGATCAGTTCGTTTGTTTTTGCTTTCATTTGTAAGTCTCCATTTATGTCTATCTTTGCCTAACAATGCGCAGTATACTGCATGATTAAATAGATTTCAACATATTTTATATACTTTTTTTGGATTTTCTTTTTTTTGAGTGTAAAAATGCATATTTTAACTTTTTTATTAATATTTTCTTGCAT
>CAZHPP010000159.1:0-8220 GCA_964534535.1 uncultured Victivallales bacterium
TTCGAAGTCGCCCTGATAGGTCGTAAAGGCCAGCCCGATCTGCTTCTGATTGTTCACACAGCTGATGGCGCGGCTGGTTTCCTTGGCCTTGTTCAGGGCGGGCAGAAGCATGCCGGCCAGAATCGCGATGATCGCGATTACGACCAGGAGTTCTATCAGTGTAAAAATCCCCGCACGAAAGTCTCTGCTGTTTCCTGTCATTTTCATCATTTTTCCTTCTCCTTGCATTTGGAAGTTGATTTTCTTATGATGAGTTTCGGAGCAACCAGACGCAGTTTCTCAGTATTGTTCTGATGCCTGTGGTTGCTGTCCAGAAGCTCGAATGCCATCTCCAGATGCGCCTTGATGTCCGGGTCGCAGCTCGTTACAGGCGGGAAAGCAAATTCCGCAAGCGGCGTGTTGCCGATCGAAACGATGGAGATGTCCTCCGGAATCGAACGCCCCGATTCGCGGATTGCCGCCATTGCGTCGTACATCAGTTCGTCCGTGGCGCAGATCAGAGCGGAAAAGTTCGTCCGCTTCAGCGCCTTCCGGATCAGATCATAAGATGCCCGGATGCAGTTTTCCAGCGGCAGGTCAAGCGAAAATTTCAGGTCGGGATCGAAGTCCTTTCCCAGCGCGGAAGCCCAGACCGCGGACTGGAGTTCCGAAAGCCCGTCTCCGGTATTCTGCCGACTCAGAAACGCAATCCGGCGGTGTCCCAGCGACTTCAGGTGATCCACCAGCAGCGTGATCCCTTTCGTATCGTCGCACTGGACGCAGGGAACCCCCTTCTGGTAAACCATGCTGCTGAGCGCGACGAACAGCCACGGCGCTTCATAAATCTCATCGGCTTCGGCAAGGTCCTGAAGGCACAGTACTGTCGGCTGGGAGTAATTGACGCAGCTCCTCAGGAGGACATGCTGGTCGCGGCGGTCCGTGTAAATGATCCGGTACCTGCGCTTCTTTTCGGCCGCGACCGCAGGGGCGAGCTGTTCGATCATGTTCCGGACCTGTCCGCCATAGACATTGCTGAGGATGATGTTCACGGGCTTTCCCGCCCATGTTTCGTCGAGCGGGACTTTCAGGTACGTTCCGGAGCCGACGCGCTTTTCCACGATCCCGCCCACGATCAGGTCCCGGAACGCCCTGCGCACGGTGCGGATATTGACATTCAGCCGAGCCGCAAAATCCCGTTCCGAAGGGAGACGCTCTCCTGGATGAAAGCGTCCGCCGGAAAATTCCCCCACCAACTGTTCATAGACCTGCCGGTGTTTCAGTTTTTTGTCCATTGTGCTGATGTTCATGTTTTTTGTTCGTTTAAAGTGTTGTATACATCACTTTCTTATATTATACCACATTTTCCGGAATCGTCAAGAGGGAAAATGGAAAAAATCGTCGGAATGCGGAATTCAAAGGAAAATGAGCGCAAAAAATTAATTTTTTGCGCAGGGTGCAGGGCTCTTTGAGTCCTGCCTAGGGTTTAAGGGGCGAGCAGTCCCTTTTTCTTGCCGGTGTTCCTCAGAATACGGGACGGAGGTCGGCGGAACGGTCGCCGGAAATTTCCGTGCCGGCAATCCAGCCGCCGCCGAGCACGCGGTCCGAATCGTAAAAGACGGCCGCCTGCCCCGGCGCGGCGGCGCGCACGGGCGAGTCGAACACGACTTCGCAGACGCCGTTCCCGAGTTTCCGCACCGTTCCGGGGATTTCGTGCGAACGGTAGCGCGTGCGGATCATCGCGCGGAATTCGGAGGGGGTCTCCTTCAGGAAATTGCAGAACACGGCCTTCAGCGTCTTCGAAAGCAGATGCGTTTCGTCGGTTGCGAGCACGATTCCGGCAGGCGAAATGCTTTTCACATAGGCCGGTTTCCCGAGCGCCACGCCCGTGCCCTTGCGCTGGCCGATCGTATAAAACGGCACGCCGCGGTGCGGCCCGAGCATGTGCCCTGATTCGTCGAAGAATTTTCCCGGAACGGAGGGGACGTCAGGGAAAAGCGCGGCCAGCGTTTCCGGCAGGGAATCGCCGCCGAAGCAGATGTCCTGACTTTCCTTTGCCTTTGCGGCATCAAGTCCGAGCTCGCCGGCGGAGCGTTTGACGTCCTTCTTGATCAGTGCGCCGAGCGGAGTGCGGCAGAAGGCCAGCGCCCGTTCCGGCACGGCGAACAGGAAATAGGACTGGTCCTTTTCGGCGCAGAGGCCCTTGCGGAGCGCAACGGAAGCACCGTCCGGCTCCAGAATCGCATAATGTCCGGTCACGACGGCCTTTGCGCCGAGACTTTTTGCAAAGTCGTGGAGCATTCCGAACTTGACGAGCGGATTGCAGACGGCGCAGGGATTCGGCGTAACGGCGCGGGAATACTCCAGCCAGACGCGGCGCATGATTTTTTCGCGGAATGCGTCCCGCAGGTCCAGAATCCGGTGTTCGAGTCCGGATTTTCTTGCGGAATCGGCGGCTTTGCGCGCGAGCCCGAGTCCGTCGGGGCAGAGCGCCAGGGTGACGGCGGTCACGCGGAATCCTGCGGAACGGCAGAGTTCGGCGGCATAGGCGGAATCGACTCCGCCGGAATAGGCCACGACGACGGAATCGCCTCGGGAAAGTCCGAAGAAGGGGTCGCTCATTTCATGACCGCCGAAAGACAGGCGGCGGCGCGGTCCGGCGTGATGCCGGCAACGGAAACGCGCTTGTCGCGGGAAGCAGTTCCGGAAGCGATGCAGACGGCGGATTTCGGAAGTCCGAAGAGTTCCGCCAGGAATTCACAGAGCGCGGCATTGGCCTTGCCGTCGACGGGCGGCGCGGTGAGCGCGATCTTGAGCGCGGAACCGTAAAGCCCGGCGATGCGGTTCGCGGAGGCGCGGGGCTGGACGCGGCAGCGGAGCGAGACGCCGCCGGGTTCAGGGGAAAGCGCCGGCGAAGGAGACTCAGGCATGCTGTTCGGTCTCGTGATGTCTCGGCGGAAGGTTCAGGAGCGCGTAGACGGCTTCGGCGTCAAGCGTTTCCTTTTCCAGCAGGGCCTGCGCGAGGGTGTCAAGCTCATTGCGGTGTTCCGTGAGGATCTTGGTGGCGGTCTCCTTGGCTTCGGAGACGAGGCGCTTGATTTCGAGGTCGATTTCGCGGAGCGTGGCTTCGCTGAAGGATTCGCTGCGGGTGATGTCGCGTCCGAGATAGATGTGTTCGGCGCGTTCGCCGTACTGGACGGTTCCGAGCTTGTCGCTCATGCCGAAGGCGCAGACCATGGAGCGGGCGATCTGGGTGGCGTTCGCGATGTCGGCGGAAGCGCCGCTCGTGATGTCCTTGAAGACGAGTTCCTCGGCGACGCGGCCGCCCATGTCCATGGCCATCATGTCGACCATTTCCTGCTTGGTCTGGGAGTAGCGGTCTTCGTCGGGGACCATCATGGTGAGGCCGAGAGCGCGGCCGCGCGGAATGATCGTGACCTTGTGGAGGGGGATTCCCTTTTCGCAGTGGAGGTTGACGATGGTGTGTCCGGCCTCGTGCCAGGCGGTGAGCTTGCGCTCCTGTTCGGAGATCTTGCGGCTTTTGCGTTCGCGTCCCCAGTGGACCTTGTCGCAGGATTCCTCAAGGTCGATCTGGAGGATGGCCTTGCGGTTGTTCCTGGCGGCAATGAGGGCGGATTCGTTGATGACGTTGGCGAGGTCGGCGCCGGAATAGCCGGGGGTGCGGCGGGCGATGGAATCGAGGTCGACGGCGGGGTCGAGCTTGACGTTCTTCGCATGGACGTCGAGAATCTTGCGGCGGCCGGCGATGTCGGGGAGGTCGATGACGATCTGGCGGTCGAAGCGGCCGGGACGGAGCAGGGCAGGGTCGAGGACGTCGGCGCGGTTGGTGGCGGCGAGGACGATCACGCCCTCGGTGGTTTCGAGGCCGTCCATTTCGACGAGCATGGCGTTGAGGGTCTGTTCGCGTTCGTCGTGGCCTCCGCCGATTCCGGAGAAGCGGGAGCGGCCGACGGCGTCGATTTCATCGATGAAGATCACGCAGGGGGCGTTCTTGCGGGCCTGGTCGAACATGTCGCGCACGCGGCTGGCGCCCACGCCCACGAACATTTCCACGAAGTCGGAACCGCTGATGGAGAAGAAGGGGACTCCGGCCTCGCCTGCGACGGCCTTGGCCATGAGGGTTTTGCCCGTGCCGGGAGCGCCCATGAGGAGCGCGCCTTTGGGAATCTTGCCGCCGAGGAGCTTGTATTTGAGGGGGTCCTTGAGGTAGTCGACGATTTCGCGGGTTTCCTCCTTGGCTTCGTCGCAGCCTGCGACGTCGTCGAAGGTCTTTTTATTGGCGTCCGGGACGATCATGCGGGCGCGGGAGCGTCCGAACTGCGTGGCGCCGCGTCCGGCCATGCGCATCTGATGGGCGAAGAGGAAATAGAGGATGGCGATGATGGCGATTCCGATGACCACGTTGATGACGAGGTCGCGGACCCAGTTGTCCCTCTGCAGAATATCGACTTTGACCTGCTTGGTGCCGAGGAGCTTCATCATGGCGTCCGACTTGATGACGCGGGCGCGGTACATGAGTTTGACGTTTTTGCCTTCGGGTGCGACCTGGGTGAGGTCGGTGGCGACGGGTTCCGTGACGGCGGGCGGAGTTTTGCCGCCGATGGCCTTTTCAGGAATCTTGACGACGGCAGGGGAATATTCGCCTTCGATGTAAAGCACGCTGTCCGTTTCCGGCATGATGACGGCGGTTTTGATTCTGCCTTCGGCGAGGGCCGTTTCGAACTGGGACTGGTTCCAGTCTTTTGTGGAGGAGGTGGCCGGGCTGAACCGCAGGACGGCGAGAGAAATGATGAAGATGAAGACGAGAAGCCAGATCAGGACATGGATGGGCGGGCGTTTGGAAAAAGCGTCGCCGGATTTGTTGTTCGGGTTGTTTTCAGCCATAATGTGCAATACCTTCTGTCGCGGCCGCAGGCCGGGTTTGGTGATGGTGATTCAGGGGATACAAAATATAATACGGGAAAACCGCTTTGTCAAATCATCAGTTTATAGGCCATGAGTCCGCTGAGGATGACAATGATTACGCCCAGGATGATCAATACGAGCTTGAGAATGTTCGCCGGGCGTGCGGCCTGTTTGAGCGCGGCTTCGTCGATGGCGGGGGCTGCGCTCTGCAGGACCTGGGTCTTGGGATTGGCGTCCGGCGGGATGATGATTCCGGTGAAGGTGTCCCGCGTGGTCGTGGAGCCGGGCTGCTTGTCCTCGGAGTCGAAGATGACTTCCACGCCGCCGACGCGGACCAGATCGGAGTTGATGAGGGGGCGTTCCACGCCGGGTTTCAGCTTTTCGTCGTTGACGCTGGTGCCGTTGGTGGAATCGTTGTCCCGGATGGCATAGGAGGCGCCGGAGCGCAGGAAATCGCAGTGATGGGTGCTGACGGTGGGATCCTTGATGCAGATGTCGCGGTCGTCGCCGCGGCCGAGCGTATACATATCGTTCGTCAGCTCGAATTGCAGTCCCCTGTGCTGCGACGACAGCACAATCAGTTTCGGCGGTCTCGGCATGGCAGCTCCTGAAAGTTTCGTTTTTTTGGATCCTTGAGTAAATTACTTCAAAAAATGTTAAAAGTCAATAGTCGGAAACCGGAAAAACGTAAAAAATAATAAGAACAGTCAATTTTTTTTGCTCTTTTACTGGAAAAAACACCGTTTCGGGAGTATATTCTTTGGTTAACAGTATTTCTGCTTTGGAAATAAACGGCAAATAACATAAACCAAACGAAAGGTTGAACTATGTCCGCTGACAACCAGACTCTCCTCAAAGCGATCACCATGGAAGTTTCCGACAACGGCCCCTGCGCCAAAAAGGCCGTTTTTACCGTCAAGGCCGCCGACATGGCCGGAGCGTTCGACAAAGTCGTGCGCGATATTTCCCGCAGCGTCAAGGTCGAAGGCTTCCGCCCCGGAAAGGTTCCTTCCGCAATCGTCCGCGCCAGATTCCAGAAATATATCCTTGAAGACGTCGAGAAGCTCGTCAAGAGCACCGGCGTTGAAAAACTTTCCTCCGAACTCCACCTCGTTTCCATCAATTCCGTCGATTCCGACCAGAAGGAAATGGTTCCCGACAAGGATTACAAGTTCACCGTCCTCGCCGAAGTCTTCCCGGAGTTCACGCTTCCCGACTACAAGAACCTCTCCGTCAAGATCGCAAAGGGCGGAAAGAAGGCCGACGTGATCGCGAAACGCGCCGCCAGCCTCCGCGAGATGTACGCCGAATTCGCCGTTTCCAGGGAGCCCGCCGCCAGCGGCGACATGCTCAAGGTCGCCTACACGAGCGACTTTGCCGCGCCCGCCGACGCCTCCGCCTCCCTCAAGCGCATGGCCGCTTCCGAAGAAGCCTGGATGTGGCTCACCGAGCCTCCCTATTTCCCCGGCGCCAACGAAGCCCTCAAGGGCGTCAAGGCCGGCGATGTGCGTGAGATCAAGGCCGTCTTCCCCGCCGACTGGCGCGAGGCCGGACTTGCCGGAAAGACCGTGAACTACAAGGTTACCGTCAAGGAAGTCCAGCGCAAGACCCCGATCACGGATGATGCCGAACTCGCCAAGAAGCTTCACGTCGACTCCGTCGAAAAAATGAACGAACTCTTTGACAAGCAGGCCGATTCCCAGATCGCCGCGGAACGCCGCGAAGCCGTCAATGCCGCCGTCATGGAAAAGATCGTCGCCGAGGTCGGAAACTTCGAAATCCCGAAGTCGATCGTCGAATCCGAAGCCCAGCGCGAAATGAACAATATGGTCAATCAGATGGTGAAGTCCGCCGCCGACGCCGAAAAGTTCAAGGCCGAAAAGGACAAACATTTCGCCGAAGCCCGCGAAAAGGCCGCAAAGACCGTCCGTTCCTTCTTCATCATCAAGAAAATCGCCGACGCCGAAAAGATCACCGTCACCGATTCCGAAGTCGACAGCCAGATCCGCGAAATCAGCTCCTTCTACGGATACCGCGCCAAAGACCTCCGCGACAGCGTGGTCCGCAACGGCAACATCGGCGAAATCGAATCCGGAATCATCTCCAACAAGGTCGTCGGACTGATCGCCTCAACGGCGAAGGTCACCGAAGCCTGAACGGTTTCCACTCAATCAACAGGAGTCAGGACACAATGACGAAAAATTCCATGTACGTCCCCATGGTCGTCGAACAGACCGGCCAGGGCGAACGCGGATATGACATCTATTCGCGTCTTCTCAAGGACAGGATCATTCTTCTCGGAACGCCCATCGACGACGGTGTGGCCGACCTCATCGTGGCCGAACTCCTCTTCCTGCAGTCAGAAGACCCCAAGAAGGACATCGACATGTACATCAACAGTCCCGGCGGATCGGTTTCCGCCGGACTCGCGATCCTCGACTGCATGAAGGTGATCTCCTGCGACGTGAAGACCTATTGCATCGGCATGGCCGCCAGCATGGGCGCCGTCCTGCTCTGCGCCGGAACAAAGGGCAAACGCTTCGCGCTCCCCAATTCCCGCATCATGATCCATCAGCCCAGCGGCGGCAGCGAAGGCACCGCAGCGGATATTGACATCCAGGCGAAGGAAATCGTCAAGACCCGCGTGATCCTCAACAAGATCATCGCCGATGCCACCGGCCAGACCATCCAGAAGGTTACCCGCGACACCGAACGCGATTTCTTCATGTCCGCCGAGGAAGCCATGAAATACGGCCTGGTCGACAGCATCATTCCGCACCGGGTTCCCGCCCCTAAGGAGGCGTAATCCCCGATGCCGAAAAATTCCAGCGACATCCCGCGCTGCTCCTTCTGCGGGCGCTCCGCCGATGACCCCAATGTGGGCGCCATCATCGGAAGTCCTTCCGGAGCCATGATCTGCGAAGAGTGTCTGAGCCTCTGCCAGAAAATGGCCCAGGGCAGCAAGGCCGGAGGCGGTTCGTCCGCGGCCGTCAACCCTGCCGTCTTCCAGCCTGGAAAACATGCGCCCGTTCCCATCCCCCCGCTCAAGGTCCCCAAGCCGGCCGACATCAAGGCCGAACTCGACAAGTATGTGATCGGTCAGGAACAGACGAAAAAAATCCTGTCCGTGGCCGTCCACAACCATTACAGGCGCCTGATCTCCAACGGCGGGCACAACACCGGCGACGTCGAAATCGAAAAAAGCAACGTGCTCCTTCTCGGGCCCACGGGTTCCGGAAAGACCCTGCTCGCCAAAACCCTCGCGCGCTTCCTTGACGTGCCCTTCTGCATCGCGGACGCTACCACGCTCACCGAAGC
>CAZHPP010000160.1:0-8127 GCA_964534535.1 uncultured Victivallales bacterium
GCGCAAAAAATGATTTTTTTGCGCAGGGGTGCAGGGCTCTTTGAGTCCTGCCGAGGGGTCAAGGGGCGAGCAGCCCCTTGAAACTGCATTACAGAAAAAGAGAATTTCCTGCAGCCCGGCAATGCTTCGTCCTTGAGAGAACGGACTTTCGCGCCGCGGAAGGAAAAATCAGCGGTATTTTTCGAGAAGCGCGGCGGCGGTCTCCACGCATCTGGAACAGGGGACGCCGTATTTCTGCTTGATTTCGCGGCAGAGGGAAGACCCGATGGCGGAAACGAATTCCTTCCGCAGCGCTTCGCGCTTTGATTCCGGAACGGCCTCCATGGCGGCAAAAAGGGCGCCGCAGAGTCCGCCGGGAGCGCGTCCGCCGCCCATGGCGGCATAGTCCGGGACTTTGGAATCGAGGCCGCAGCCGGCGGCGACGGACTGGGCGCAGTTGTGAGTTTTCGGAATTCGGGAGAAGATTTCAAGAGCATTGTTCATGAGGGGGACTCCGGTTCAAAAAAGTTTAGACGAAGCAGATTCGGGAAATGCACTGATCGAAACTTTCGCGTCCGCTGATGATGTCGATTTCCACGCGGAGGAAAAGGATGTCGATGTCGCGGCGGTCGAGGCGGGGCATCCTGACGGCGTCCTTTTCCGTGGTGAGGATGAGTTCGGCGCCGGCGTTTTTGGCGTCGTTGATGAAGTCGATCATCTCCTGCTGGCGGTAGCGGTGGTGGTCGGCGTAGCGGCGGCGGAGGACCAGGGTTCCGCCGAGCTCTTCGAGGAACCGTTCGAAGCTGGGCGGGTTGGCGATGGCGGAAATGGAGGCGATCTTTTTGCCGCGCAGGCATTCGAGGGGTGCGCGCTGGCCCTTGCGGAAGACGTCCTCCACATAGAGCGGCTTGTGGCAGCATTCGATGATTTCGGCGCGGCGGTTGTGGCGGTGGATGAACGCCTTCAGGTGGTTGAGGGAGGGCGAACCGTTGGACTTTGTCAGGAAGATGTAGTCGGCGCGGGAGATGTGTTCGATGGGCTCGCGCATGAGCCCGCGCGGAAGCACATAATGGTTGTCGAACGGGGCGGTGGAGTCGACGAGCAGGATGTTGATGTGGGGCTTCAGCCTGAGATACTGGAATCCGTCGTCGAGGATCAGCACGTCGGTGGCGAATTCGTCGATGGCGTAAAGTCCGGACTTGACGCGGTCCTTGTCGACGAGCACGGCGACGTTCTTGAGGTTGGCGGCGAGCATGTAGGGTTCGTCTCCGGCGGAAATGGAGTCGTGGAGGAGATTCTTGCCGTCGGAAACCACGCGGGGCGGAACCTCGCGTTTCTTTGAGGAGAAGCGCTTGCGGAGCTTTTCCAGGAGCGAACGTTTGTCGCGGCTGCGGTAACCGCGGCTCAGCACGGCCACATGGCGGCCCTTCTGGGAAAGGGTCTTGGCGAAGACCTCCACGATGGGGGTCTTTCCGGTGCCGCCGCAGGTGAGGTTCCCAATGCTCACGACCAGGCATCCGAGTGCGTGGTTGCGCACAATCCGGGTGTCGTAGAGCCATGTGCGGATCCGCACTGCGGTCAGGTAGAACCGGGAGGCGATGAAGAGCGCAGCCCGGGCGGCATGGTCGAGCGGAGAATTTCCGCCGCTCTTGATGATGCCGATGAAATACTGCTCAATGTTTTCGCCGAGTTCGCGAAAGGTCATGCGTTCCGGTTCTCCGTTGGTCTGCCGCGGTGGTTCAGTAGTCGCAGACGAGCCGGCGGTAGATCGGTTCGTCCTCGTCGATCTTCGGGAAGCGCGGGAGCGGGTTGAGGAACATGTTGTCTGCGTGGTCGTCGTTGACGGACGAGACTTCGCCGATCATGACTTCGGAGCCTTTCTCCGCGTAGAACTTGTGGAAGAGGTTCTGGGTAATGGAAATGCTCTCGCCGGGTTCGAGAATGAGTTTTTCGCCGGCCTTGAGCGTGATGAGTTCGCCGTCGCGGGAGATGTGCACCGGCGTTGAGGCGAGCTTGCGTGTTTCGGAAAGATCCCGGTTGAAGAGTTCAAAGACAAGATTTCCGCCTCCGCGGTTGATGATGTCCTCGCGCTTTTTCTCGTGGCAGTGCATCGGCGTGACCTGTTCGGAATGGGAGATCATGATCTTTTCGGCGTAGCGCTTGGGATAGCGCACGGAGTCGTCGACCCCGTTGCGGAGCGTGAAGAGGAAGAGTCCTGTGTGCCGGTAGTCGCCGCTGCCGAAGTCGGTCACGTCCCAGCCGAGACAGCAGTCTGTGATTTCGCGGATTTCGTTTCCGTGCTTTTTCCAGTCTTCCGGTTTCCAGAAGGCGAATCGGGGCAGTCTGAATCCGAGGGAAGCAAAGAAGGATTCGGCGTTTCTGATCTCACGGTTGATTTCCGAGCGTTTCATGGTGCACAGAACCTCCCATTGTTATTTGATAAAAGCATTGAAGGACGCATCCGAAGGCATCCGCCAGTCGCCGCGCGGAGAAAGACACACCGAGCCGACCTTCGGGCCGTCCGGCATGCAGCTGCGCTTGAACTGCTGGGTGAAGAAGCGGCGCAGGAACGTTTTCAGCCAGAACGCCAGCCGATCCGCCTTGTATTCGTCCCGGAACGCAAGGGTGGCCAGATACAGCAGCTTTTCCGGCGATGCGCCGTATTTCATAAAATGGTACAGGAAGAAATCATGCACGGAATAAGGTCCGATCAGGTCCTCCGTCTTCTGCTCGATCCGGCCGTCCTTGGAGGCGGGGAGAAGTTCCGGGCTGACGGGGGTGGCCATCACGTCCCGGAGCACTTCGGCCGCGGCCGGCTCCGATTTGTCGCCCGCCCATGCAATCACATAGCGGACGAGGGTCTTGGGGACGGAGCAGTTCACGGCGTACATGGAGATATGGTCGCCGTTGTAGGTGCACCAGCCCATGGCGGATTCGGAAAGGTCGCCGGTGCCGATGGCGATTCCGCCTTCGGCGTTGGCGATGTCCAGGAGAATCTGGGTGCGTTCGCGGGCCTGCGTGTTTTCGTAGACCACGTTCCGCACCGCGGGGTCGTGGCCGATGTCGGAAAAGTGTTTCATGCAGGCTTCGGCGATCGGGATTTCGCGGAGTTCGGCCCCGAGCGTGCGGCAGAGCGTGACGGCGTTGGTGTAGGTGCGGTCCGTGGTGCCGAATCCCGGCATGGTGACCGCGATGCAGTCGGAGGCGGGGCGTCCGAGAAGTTTCAGCGTGTTTTCGCAGACCAGCAGGGCCAGGGTCGAATCGAGTCCGCCCGAAATGCCGATCACGAGCTTTTTCGCATGCGTGTGTTCGATCCGCTTGGCGAGGCCGGCCGACTGGATCGAAAAGATTTCGCGGCACCGCTCGTCCCGTTCCTCGGGATTCGAGGGCACGAACGGATATTTTTCGACCTTCCCGGAATATTCGCCGATTTCGGCGACGGGGGTTCCGGTCGGAATGAATCTGTAGTTCCCCTGCTGGGGATCAATCGCGGCGCAGTTCGCGAACGAGCTGTCGGAAAGCCGTGCTCCGGCGATCCGCTGGAGGTCGAAGTCGGCCGTGTAGAACGTGCTTCCGCGTCCGAACCGCGGGGAATCCAGCACGATCCGACCGTTTTCCGCCGCGAGGGAGTGTCCGCCGAACACAAGGTCCGTGGTGGATTCGTTCACTCCGGCGGAAACGTAGACGTAGGCCGCGACGCACCGCGCGCTCTGGTTCTTGACGAGTTCGCGGCGGTAGGCGGACTTTCCGACGAGGTCGTTGCTGGCGGAAGGGTTCAGCAGCAGGGAGGCCCCCGCGAGCGCAAGCCGCGAGCTGGGCGGGATCACGCTCCACATGTCTTCGCAGATTTCCACGCCGAGGCGGAATTCTCCGCCGCCGTCGAAGATGAGGTCGGTTCCGAAGGGGATTCCCTCCGAACCGGCGAAGTCGGCCGTTCCGCCGTGCATCCCGGCGCCGGAGGAGAACCAGCGCGGTTCGTAGAATTCGCGCCGGCCGGGAAGGTTCGTCTTCGGGACGATTCCGAGAATTTTCCCCCTGCGGCAGAGCACGCACGCGTTGAAGAGGAGTCCGCGGTTCCGCACCGGGGCGCCGAACGCGAAGATCGTGTCGAACTCGGCCGAGGCGGAAATGAAGCGGGCGGATTCCTGTTCGGCGGCGTCCAGCAGCGCGGAATTGTGGAACAGGTCGGCGCAGGTGTATCCGGTCACGCAGAGTTCGGGGAAGAGCGCCGCGGCGGCGCCCGTCTTTGCGGCTTTTTCCGCGAGTTCGAGCATTTTTCCCGTGTTGAACGCGGGATCGGCCACGCGGAGCTCCGGGACGCAGGTGCAGACTCTGTAAAAACCGAACATGACGGACCTTCCTTTCGGATTGCGCCGGGTCAGAGATCGGCCGCGACGAATTCAGCCACGGATTTTTCGTAGGCCTTGAAATCGGTGATTCTGGTGCGGGCGACGCCGGATCTGGCTGCCGCTTCCGCGACTTTCGCAGCCACGCGCGGCACCACGCGGATGTCGAACGGCTTCGGGATCACATAGGTGTTCTTGAGCGGAATCCTGCCGTCGAAGACGCCGTTCGCGGCATCGCCGGGATAGGCCGCCTTCAGAGTGGCAAGAATGTCGGACGGGATCGGCTCCTGCGCGATTTCGGAAAGCGCCTGAGAGGCCGCCAGCTTCATCGCCTCGTTGATGTCAGTCGCGCCGGAATCGAGCGCTCCGCGGAAGATTCCGGGGAATCCGAGCACGTTGTTGACCTGGTTCGGGAAATCGGAACGGCCCGTTCCCACAATCGCCGCGCCCGCCTGAAGCGCCAGGTTCGGATCGATTTCGGGGTTCGGATTGGCCATGGCGAAGACGACGGCGCCTTTGTTCATGGTGCGGACCATTTCGGGCGTGAGCGCTCCGGCGACGGAAACGCCCATGAAGACGTCCGCGCCGCGGATCGCCTCCGCCAGAGTTTTTTCTTTGATGTTCCGGGCGAAGGCGCGCTTCTGCGGATTGAGGTCGGTGCGGTCGGAGCGGATCGTGCCCTTGGAGTCGCACAGAATGAAGTTGTTCCGGTTCGCTCCGGCGGAAACGTAATATTCGGCGCATGCGATTCCGGCCGCGCCGGCTCCGTTCATCACGAACTTGCAGTCGCCGATCTTCTTCCCGACGATCTTGAGCGCGTTCAGGATTCCGGCGAGCGAAATGATCGCGGTGCCGTGCTGGTCGTCATGGAACACCGGGATCCCCATGAGCTTCTTGAGGGTCGTTTCAACCTCGAAGCACGCGGGGGAACCGATATCCTCCAGGTTGATCCCGCCGAACGTTGGTTCGAGCGTGCGGACCGCTTCAATGAGCTTTTTCGCGTCGGTCTTGCCGTCCGGCCCCTTGCAGGAGCCCAGGCAGAGCGGAGTGGCGTTGATTCCGGCGAAGCGCTTGAAGAGCACGCTTTTGCCTTCCATCACGGGGAGTCCGGCTTCGGGGCCGATGTTGCCCAGGCCGAGCACGGCGGTGCCGTCGCTCACGACAGCCACGGAATTGCCTCTCCCCGTGTATTTCCACACGTCTTCCGGATTGTGGAAGATCTCCATGCAGGGCACGGCGACCCCGGGGGTGTACGCCAGCGAAAGGTCATACTGCGTGGCGAAGGGTTTCGAGGATTTCACGTCGAGTTTCCCGGCCGGTTTGCGGCTGTGGTATTCGAGTGCGTCGGCGGCAAGTTTTGCTTTGTCCATTAGATGACCTGCTTTCTGATTGGAATTCCGTGCTGT
The DNA here is from genome assembly GCA_964534535.1 of uncultured Victivallales bacterium. Taxonomy (GTDB): domain Bacteria; phylum Verrucomicrobiota; class Lentisphaeria; order Victivallales; family UBA1829; genus CAZHPP01. The sequence goes on from CAZHPP010000160.1 coordinate 5,732, forward strand.
TCGAGATATTGTTTGACCTGCGGCACCGTAAACGTGCCGAAATGAAAAATGCTGGCGGCGAGCACCGCGTGGGCTCCGCCCTTCGTGAGGACTTCCACAAAGTCCTCAAGCTTTCCGGCTCCGCCCGAGGCGATCACGGGAACGGAAACGGAATCGGCCACTGCGCGCGTGAGCTCGCAGTCGTAGCCCTTCTGCGTGCCGTCGGCGTCCATGCTGGTGAGCAGGATTTCGCCCGCGCCCAGACCGACCGCCTTCACGGCCCATTCGACGGCATCTTTGTGGGTGTTTTCCCGTCCGCCCTTCGTGAAGACTTCCCAGCGTTTTTCGCCGGGGACGCGCTTCGCGTCGAGCGCGAGCACGACGCACTGGGAGCCGAAATGCTCCGCACCCTCCGCGATGAGCGGCGGATTGTAGACGGCCGCCGAGTTCACGGAGACCTTGTCGGCTCCGGCCTTCAGCATGGTGCGCATGTCGTTCACCGTGCGGATTCCTCCGCCGACGGTCAGCGGGATGAACACATGTTCGGCCGTGCGGCGGATCACGTCGACCATGGTGGCGCGGTTGTCGCTCGTCGCTGTGATGTCCAGGAACACGAGTTCGTCCGCGCCCTGCCGGTCGTATTCGATCGCGGCCTCCACGGGGTCGCCGGCGTCGGTCAGGTTCACAAAGTGAACGCCCTTCACCACGCGGCCGCCGGTCACGTCAAGGCAGGGTATGATTCTTTTTGCAAGCATCTTCTTTGGATCGTCCGAGTAAAAATTCCGTATTTTCCTGAAGGAAATTTCCGTTTCCGATTGGATATTTCCGCCGAAACGTTATACATTACCACAATTTCACCGCTTTTTCAAGGAGAAAAAAGTATGAATATTCTGGTTGTCGGCGGAGGCGGACGCGAACACGCCATCGCCTACTGGCTTTCCAAGAGCATCGCAAAGGAAGACAAGTTGTTCTGCGTTCCCGGGAACCCCGGAATCGAAGAAGTCGCCGAATGCGTGAAGATCCCCGTCACGCCCGATTCCATCGCCGCTTTCGCAAAAGAGAAAAAAATCGGGTTCGCCGTGATCGGCCCCGAAGCCCCGCTCTGCGACGGCGTGGCCGATTCCCTCCGTGCGGAAAAGGTCCCCGTCTTCGGCCCTTCCAAGGCAGCCGCCCGCCTCGAAGGCAGCAAGGATTTTGCCAAACAGTTCATGGTGAAATATCACATTCCGACTGCAAAGTATGAAACCTTCACCGCCGCCGCTCCCGCGCTCGATTATGTCAGGGCCGAATATGCCGCCGGACGCCGCTGCGTGGTAAAGGCCGACGGCCTTGCCGCCGGAAAGGGCGTGATCGTGGCCGCCGATGAAACTCAGGCCCTTGACGCCGTCAAGTCCTGTTTTGAAGGCGAATTCGGTGCCGCCGGAAGCCGCGTGGTTGTCGAGGAACTTCTTGAAGGCGAGGAAGCCTCCATTCTGGCGCTCACCGACGGCAAGTCCATTCTTCCGCTCGCCAGTTCCCAGGACCACAAGCGTCTGCTCGACGCCGACAAGGGCCCCAACACCGGGGGAATGGGCGCCTATTCCCCCGCTCCCGTCGTCACGGACGAACTGCTTGCCGAAGTTCAGAAGACCGTGCTCGACAATTTCCTCCGTGGCATCAAGAAGGAAAAACTTTTTTACCGCGGCGTGATCTATGCCGGAATCATGGTCACGAAGGACGGACCGAAGGTGCTCGAATTCAACGTGCGCTTCGGCGACCCCGAAACCCAGGCCGTGCTTTCCCGCCTCGATTCCAGCCTGTTCGACGCGCTTTACAAGACTGCATGCGGCAAGGTCTCTGAAATCCGGCTCGTCTGGAATCCCGGCCCGACGGTCTGTATTGTTGCGGCTTCGAAGGGCTATCCCGGCAAGGCCGAAAAAGGCTTCGAGATCACGGGGCTCGGCGACGTGTGGAAAATGGGCGCCTTTGCGTTCCAGGCCGGGACTTCCCGCAATGAGAACGGGAAAGTCGTGAATTCCGGCGGACGCGTCCTCGGGATTACCGCCCGCGGCAAAGACGTTCCGGACGCCATCAGAAACGCCTATGCCGCCATTGCAAAGGTGCATTTTGAGGGCATGTGCTTCCGTCACGACATTGCGCATCACGCGCTGGAGCACATGAAGAACCGCTGATTTTCTGCGGCGGATTCCGATGCGGACGGCCCTTTCCGGGACCGTCCGCTTTGTTTTATGAGGATATTGCGGAATCTGTTTGGCTGTGTAAGAAAGTTGACTGTCTTTTCAGGGATTCGCTGGGTCCGTGGAAAAACGGAGGTTTTCCTTCTGGTCGACAGTTGTTGATAAAAAACGAGCGCAAAAAATTCAATTTTTTGCGCAGGGTGCAGGGCTCTTTGAGTCCTGCCGAGGGTTCAAGGGGCG
>CAZHPP010000161.1:0-8108 GCA_964534535.1 uncultured Victivallales bacterium
CCGCGTTCGCGCTCTTCCAGTTGAAGACGTCGAGCATGGCGTTCAGGGTGTGGATAACGCGCTTTGCGCGGTAGTCGCCGTTGCCGAGATGCTGCACCAGGTGATACAGCATGGAGGCGTCGATCAGCAGCTGCCAGAGGTCTTCGTCGAATACGGAGAGGCGCATGGTCTGTGCAATTCCGATGAACTGGCCGTAGGGGTGCTTTTCCGTGATGCGGGGATTCGACTCAAGAACGAGCCCGGAGAGCGAATTTGCGGCGGCTTCGGCCGTGCATTCGACCGTTTCCCCGCCGATGAACTTCCGGTCCAGCATCAGCCGTTCGGAGTTGTGGACGGGCGAAAACGCCGAGCCGGAGGTGAGCCCGCGGACGGGTTCGCCCAGCCGGTCGACGACGAGCACTTCGCCGCCCAGATTGATCCGGAAGCAGACCTTCTTTCCGGCGAACGATTCCGGCACCACGGCCTTGAAGCGGAACCAGGCGCTGTCCCACGATTCGCCCCATTTCTCCTCTTCCACGATCTTTTTGTATTTCAGCGTGTTCGAGAGACTGTATTTGACGGGCTCCTTCGAAAGGGCGTATTCCGCCTCGAGGGGAATCTCCTGCGGGTAAAGTTCGCGCGGGAACAGCTTCAGGAACTGTTCGATCCGCGTCTTGAAGATCTTGTTCAGGATATTTTCGTGCATGAGGAGTTTCTCCTTTGGTTTTTCTGTGATGCAACCGGTTGAAATTTAATATATCACGGTGTTTTGAAAATGCAAATGCGGGGATGGAAAAAGGTGCGGGAAACTCCGCATGCGGAAAGATCGCGGCTGACATCCGTTCCGGAGCGGTCTTTCCCGTTCCGGCGCGGAAAAAATCATTTTCCGGGTTGCAAATGCACCGGAGGGAATGTATTTTACCGGATTCAACATAACCGGAAACTCTTGACCATGACATCTTTCGACATCATTCTGCCGCTGTACCGCCCGAAACCCGACTGGGAAGAGCATGTGCTCGAATGCATGAAAAATCTGCGCGCCTATTTTGCCGGACGCGATGTCGCGCTCGGTTTCCTGCTCGTGAACGACGGTTCGCCTCTTTCCCATTTTCCGGAAAAAGTCCTTGACGAGCTCAGGAAGACAGCGGGGAATTTCCGCTTCCTGACCTACTGCTGCAACCGCGGCAAGGGATATTCGCTCCGCTATGCCGTGGAACGCTCCTCCGCCGACCTGATCGTCTACACCGACGGCGATTTCCCGTTCGGCTGGAAGAGTGCGGCGGACGCCTTTGAAAAACTTTTTTCCGGCGCCGATGTGGTGATGGGCGTGCGCGGAAGCGATTATGCGGAAGTCATTCCGCCGGTCCGGCGGCTTCTTTCCCGGACCGTCCGGCGGGTCAACAGCCTTCTGCTCGGACTCCCGCTGGAATATATCGACACCCAGGCCGGACTCAAGGGCTTCAACCGCAAAGGCCGGGAACTGTTCCTTTCCACAACCGTGAACACCTTCCTCTTCGATACGGAATTCATCTTCCTGGCCTGGCGCGGCGGACTCCGTCTGGAAACAATCCCGCTCACGCTGCGCTCCGGGCTCCACTTTTCCCGGATGGGGTTCCGCGTGATGTTCCGGGAAGGCGGACATTTCCTCCGGATCCTTGCAAAACGCTGTGCCGGAAGGAGATGACCGGAATGTATTCCGTCCTGCTTTCCTTCGACATCGAGGAGTTCGATCTTCCCTGCGAATACGGCACGGCAATCTCCGATTCCGACAAATTTTCCATTGCGGCCGCCGGCGCTTCCGCCATTCTCGACACGGTGGACGGATTCAAGGTCCCTGTCACGTTCTTCGTCACAGCGGCCTTTGCACGCGCAAATCCGGCGCTTTTCCGGCGCATGGCCGAATCCGGACACGAGATCGCCTCCCACGGATTGAATCATACCACGTTTGAACCGCGGCATCTGGAAGAATCCAGAAAAATTCTGGAGGACCTTTCCGGAAGACCCGTCCGCGGGTTCCGTCCGGCGCGTCTTGCCGGAATTCCGCCGGAGTCCGTCCGCGCGGCCGGATACACCTATGAATCTTCGCTGAATCCGGTCTGGCTGCCGGGCCGCTACAATAATTTCCTGAAGCCGCTGAAGCCGTTCCGCGAATCCTGCGGCCTGATCCAGATTCCCATTTCCGCCGTGCCCGTCCTGAGAATTCCGCTCTTCTGGCTTTCCTTCAAGAATTTTCCGCTTGGAATTTATCTGTTCCTGGCGGACCGGACCGCCGCGGCGACCGGATTCTTCAGCATGTATACGCACCCGTGGGAATACAGTTCCCTTTCGGCCGAAGCGCGATGGGGCGTGCCCGCCTTCCTGACGCGGCATGCCGGACACGCCATGCAGAAGCGTCTTTCCGCTCTGATCGCGCGCATGGTCCCCACCAACCAGTTCATGACATGCTCCGAATTTGTCCGGGAAAATTTCCCCGGAAAAGAAATTGCCTGAGCCCCTGCTGTGCACGGCAGAAAGCGGTTGGTTTCTGATGCCGCCTTCTTCTCACATGTCAGCAGAAATGGGTCTGCCTCGCGATTCCCTTCAATCAAGGAAACAGTGAAACTTTTTCATTTTTGCCTCCTGACAAAAATGCCGTATCGGATATTCTCCGAAGATTTATGATCCGAAAGACGCCGGTCTGGTGAAAGCCGGATTCAATGCCGCGGCGCTCCCGCTCGACTGGAACGAGCATCCGGCAGGCTGTCAAAAAGCACACACTGCTTCAAGATGCTGCAGGGAACAGCGCTGCGGAAGGGAAAGACATGCAGGTGTCATTTTTTCACATTGATAGAATTGCTTGTTACTGCAATCATAGCGATCTTGGCCGGGCTGCTGCCGGCGCTGAACAAGGTACGGAACAAGGGGAAATCGATCAGACGCGTGAGCAATCTGAAACAGTGCGGGAATGCATTCGATTTTTACTGCGGCGATTGACAGCGGAACGCCATGCCCGTCGACTTGAATGCTGCGTTCCGTCCCATTCTTTCCCCCCCGGCCGGGTTGTGCCCTGCTGTTTCTTTGTTCATAGCACATCTGTCATCCTTCCGGGTTAATCCCCCGCCCCCTGGGACGGCTTTCGATTTTTTGAGATTTCGTTCCGTCCCGCCATTTCCACCCTTTCATGGCGAAATTCGGCACATGCCGCTGCATTGAGACTGTCACGTTTTCCCGTACAAAATGGCGTTTGCTTTTTCAAAATAGGAATTTTTTCAAAAAAAATGCTCTTTGCCTATTGACAGATTGTGAAATATGGATTATAATAACGGTTAGTTGCTCGTGCTACCAACTCAAGAGGACATATGCTGATGATACGAAGCAGGGATATCGCTGAAAAAATAGGTGTTTCCCGGCAGGCGGTAACTGCCGTACTCAACGGAAGCCGTTCCGGATGCGTGTCTCTGGAAAAACGCAGGGCGATCCTGAAAATTGCCAGGGAACTGCGGTATTCGCCATCCCATGCCGCCCAGGTTCTTGTCTCCGGCAAGACCAGGACGATCGGCATGATCATGCCATGGGTTGAAAATTTCGGAACATCGCCGACATTCGGAAAGTTCTTATGCTGTCTGACTGCCGAACTGGAACGGGCCGGATACACCCTGAGCGTTCTTCCCGTTCCGAATTTCGACGAAGAGACGATTTTCCGCGAAGTGGCGCAGACGCTGCGGACCCGGCGGGTCGACGGATTCATTCTGCAGTCGTTCCTGATCGGGGAAGCGGCGAAAAAAGAGATAGAGGAGGAGAAGATCCCCGCAGTGTTTTACTCCCACCCATCCGATACCGTGCAGCACGTTCCGGGAATCTGTTCGGTGCGTTTTGATGAAAGAGAGGCGGTCCGGAAACTGGCTGATTTTCTGCGCCCGCATGGTCCCTGCGCTTCCCTGCTTTTCAGTGACAGCACCGATGCGCGCACCAGGAGCTGTTTTCTTCAGTCTCTGGAGGGCTTTACTCCGTTTTTTATCAAAAAGGATGAATTTTTCGCCTACGAAAATGCATCCGCGGCGGAAAGGCTGGTTCGTGAACGGTGGGATGAACTCAAGAACTACAAGGTCTGGCTTGCACAGAACGACCGCATGGCCTATGGCGCATCCCTGGTCGTGCGCGAACATGGACTGACGCCCGGCCGCGACATTCTTCTTGCCGGTTTTGACAACACGGAGGCCGGATTCAGAAATCCGTTTTTCACGACGGTCAGTCCGCCATACGGGAAGATGGCATATGAATGCGTGCGTCTGCTGCTTCTGCGCATGGAGACCCCGGAAGCCGCTTTTCCTGCCGAGACTGTGATCCCGGCTGAATTAATTTTTAGAAAATCTACCCAGGGAGCCGAAAAATGAACAAAACAAAACGGTGCTTGTCCACAGGAATTCCTCGTTCCGGAACACTTCAGTTTTTCACATTGATCGAGCTTCTGGTCGTAATCGCGATCATCGCGATTCTTGCGGCCATGCTTCTGCCTGCGCTGAACAAGGCAAGGGACAAGGCAAAGGACAACAGCTGCCGCTCCAGGCTCGGGCAGCTGGGAAAATACGTCCAGCTCTATTCGATGGATTATTCCGACCATGCCCCGTTTTTGCCACAGACAACATATTCGAACTGCTATGCCGCCGGAGGCGCGGAGTTCTGGAGATATGTCGGATATGTTGCAAGCAGCGTCCCGCAGGGCGGAGCCTCGCTCTACATGTGTCCGGCATGGAGGGATGCACCGGCAGACCAGTATAAGAAGATCCAGTACGGCTACTGCTTCAAGATAGGATATTACGAGAGTTTCTGCCTGATCCCCAGACATAAAAAAGCATCGGAAACCATGCTGTTCATCGACACGGGGAATCTGGGAAGCGGATATTCCGTCGCGTACTTTGCGGAACATTCCTCGAATATAAAGCCATACAACAGCTATCTTTACGCAAAAGAACGGCACGGACATTGGAACACGGCATTTCTGGACGGGCATACGGCCATTGCAAGGGATGTGCTCCTCAAACCGTATAATGATATTTTCTGGGGAAATATCAATTAATGGACCATTCCTGTTTTTACCGGATTCGCTGTTTCTGAAACATCAACCATGGAGAAGAATAAGAAGATGGAAAAGGCAATGCTTGCGGCTGTCCTTGCTCTGCTGTGCGGGGCCGGATTCGCCGCAAAACTGGAAGTCATGAACTATTCGTTTGCTGCGAAGACGCTGCCCGATGACAAGGTCCCCGGATTGAATGACGATCCCGAATTCCGCAAGCTGACGGACGGACTGATCAGCAGGGATGGTGCGAAAAAAAGTTGCGGACGGGTTCTCTGGAAGCACAAACTGAACGGGGGACAGGCGCCTGTGATCCGCTTCAATTTCAGGACGCCTGTCAGAATCGCGGAAGTCAGAGTCCATTATTTCCGGTGGCTGCGCAGTTATGGAATCAGAGAGATCAAACTGGCCGGGACAAAACCGGATGGGAGCAGAATTCCGCTCGGAGTGCTGACTCTGAACCAGCCGTATGAAAAGCCCGCGGCAGATCCGTTCAACATGAGTGCGGCGGTCAAGTCGGCGGACGATTCGCCTGTGGTTTCCGCCGATGTGATTTTCACTGCCACGGGCGGCTATCTGGGACTGAACGAAATCGAATTTTTCGGCGACGCGCTTCCCCCTCCGCAGGCTGCTCCCCGCACGAAGAATCCCCTGGACAGGTTTCCGGAAGAGGCTGGAACCGATTTGCGCCTCCGGCAGACGGCCGGGCAGTTCGTGCTGGAAAACGACCAGACCGTCTTTGGAATTTCTCCGCGCTGTTCCGGCGCAGTGAACTATGCCTTCGACAGACTGTCAAAAACAAATCTTGTCCTTTATTCCGAACCCGGAACGGGATACGGCTCGTTCTTCAACGACCGCTTCTGGCCTGGTCCGGTCAGGGACGTCTTCCGTTATGTTGAATACAAAGGCGAAATTCTCGCCGACACCCCCGAGAAAAAACAGCTGAAGATGACCGGCCGCGGCAAAAGCGGATTCTTCTCCAATGTCCAGATAGAAAAAGTTTATACTCTGGAAAAAGATTCTTCCGTCCTGAAAGTGGATTACACCATCACGAACGGCATTGACAATGTGATTCCGCTCCATTATGGATTCTGGACATGCGGCGGCGTCCAGGCTCCCGGAGAATATACGCGGATCGCGCCGGGAATCAGCGCAGTCGAACGCGCTCCGTCCGCGGGACAATTTACAATTCGGGACATGTCCGGAAGCTGGTATGGCATTGTGACTGCGGATGGGCGCGGGCTTGCCGTGATCGCGCCGTGGGAACTGCTGAAAGAGGTGTACTGCTGGTCGGAATCGAACGACAGGGGCACCGTGGAAAGCAAACTGGGAATCTATCCGGTCAAGGCGGGAAGCTCCCTGAATTTTTCCATGTTCCTGGCGCCGTTTGACGGCGTCGGCATTCCGGACGGGGTTTCTGCGTCTGCGGCCGGATCCTTCCGGCTGAAGGCGGAATATCCGCAGATTCCGGAACAACTTGAATTCCAGGCGCGGTTCTTCAGAAGGGGAACGTATGAAGTCAGGATTTCCTGCGGCCTGCTGAAAAACGGGAAGGCCGATTTTAAGACGGCTGCTTCAAAGACCGTATCCGGCACATACGGGAAGGTGATTTTTTCTCCGATGAAAACGGCGGGGACACAGGTCTTCCGCGCGGAGATCCTGTCGGACGGCAAGGTCCTGTTCCGCTGCGACGCCTCGGCGGCATTCGGAGGCCGCATCACGGGAACCTATGCATTGCCGCAGCCGGGAAAGAAACGTCAGGATTCCGAGGCTGTCCAGAGCAGTCTTGACCTGAATTTTAATTCAACAGAATATGCGGCGCCGCACATCGTCTGGGGCAGGCCCAATGCCGCGGGCAGAATTCGTGTGCTGGCAGTCGGCACGGCCCACGGCGGAATCCGGGACATGGTTGAGCTGGCCCAGCGCTTTGACCTCGATCTGACGGTCAATTACATTGCCGGGCTGTGGAGTCTGAGCGGGCATGTCATGTCGCTCAGCGAAAAGAGCTGCCTCAACGAACTGGAACGCCGGCTCAGGGAGAAGTACGATGTCATTGTCGTTTCCGCAGGCACATGGGATGTGATCGGCAAAAATCTTTCCGCGGCCATTCTTTCTCAGGTGGAATCCGGGGCAGGACTGATTGTGGTGGAACCGGAGAAGCTTCCTCCGCAGCTGGAAAAATTCATCGTGCCGGATAAGAGCGGCGTAACTCCGTCGGGAGAACGCTGGAGCGGGCAGACCTTTGGAATCGATGCCGGCGCGCTGACCCCGACGCGGATCCGTTCCTACCGCCGTTTCGGCAAGGTTCTCATTCAGGCCGGCAGACGGCCTTTGCTCGGCACGTTCAACTATGGTCGGGGGAAAGTTTTTGCACTGGCTTATCTGGCGGAGAAACCGTCAGGGAAAAATACAATGTACAATCGTCCGTCAACCTTTTTCCTTCCGCAGATGAGCTATGGACCGGAGGCGCCGCAGTATGATTATCAGGAGTATCAGATGTCGCTTTTCGGCAAACTTCTGTATGCCGCGGCGGGGAAGCAGGGGGCTGTAAGGGAAGCGGAGCTTTCCGCGGATGCCGGGGGCGCCGTGCTGAAAATGAACGTGAGCAGGCCCGGGCGGATGTCCGTGAAACTGACCGTACGGGATAAATTTTCCCGCGTTTCCGGCACAGCGGAGGTCAGCCGGATGATGCAGAGCGGCATTCAGGCCGTTCCTCTGAAATTCGCTCCGCAGGAGCTGGACGGAATTCACTTTGCGGACGTGATCGTTTCCGGTTCCGCCGGAGTCGAATGGTGGGGGACCGCCGTCTTCCGGATCACTGCTCCGGCGAAAATTGCCGCGGTGAACATTCCGGAGCGGGTTTACCGCAAAAGCGAATCCCTTCCCGTGGAGATTTCTGTTTCGGCCCCGGCCGGGACAACGGTGCATCTGTATGACACGTTCGGCAACGAATTCGCCCGCGGAACCGGCACAAAACTTTCTCTGCCGCTTGCAGACTGCCGGACTCCCTCCGCACGCCTGGTAACGGAACTGTTCCTAGGCGGAAAATGTATTGACCGGGCGGAAAGAAGAATTG
>CAZHPP010000162.1:0-6097 GCA_964534535.1 uncultured Victivallales bacterium
CCGACCGTGTCATATTTCTGCATCATGGCGGCGACCATGAGCTTGGTGCCGACTCCGTCGATGCTCGCGACGAGGACCGGCTTTTTATATTTGGATTTATCCAGCTGGAAAAGTCCGCCGAAACCGCCGATCGGAGCGAGCATTTCCGGACGCCGGGCGGTGGCAAATTTCTTTTTCACGCGTTCGAGCAGAAGGGTCGCCATGTCGATATCGACTCCGGCCTCTTTGTAGTTCTCGCTCTGGGACTTGACGGTGCTTTTGCGGGCCATGAATGAAATCCTTATTTTAAGAGTTTCTCGGTGTGCTGGTAATATACACGGTTTTCCGGCAATTACGAATCTGTTTTCCGCCGTCCGGCAATTTTTTTTACAAATCGGACGGGAACAGCGCCTTTGCCAGGTCGGCGGACGTGATTCCGCGCCAGAAAATCCCCGCAAGACGCTCCCCCGCACGCCCGTGAAGATACGCTCCGAGCCGCCCCGCGTCATACGCGGAATATCCGTTCGCCATCAGCGCCCCGCAGAGCCCCGTGAGAACATCTCCGCTCCCCGCAGAAGCCAGCGCAGGACACCCCGAAAGATTCACGCTGAAACGTCCCTCGGGCGAGGCGACGACCGTGCGCACCCCTTTCAGCAGGACGGAACACCCCGTCTTCACCGCAAGTTCGAGCGCCTGGGCCCCGCGCGGCTTCTCCGGATCAAGCCCGAATGCAGTCTGAAGCCGCTTCATCTCGCCCGGATGCGGCGTCAGCAGGACTTCCGTTCCGGGCTCCGGAAGCAGTTTCGATCCGGAGATCACGTTCAGCGCATCCGCATCGACCACCATGGGTTTTTTCATCCCGAACACACAGTCGAGCACGGGAACGAGTTCGTTTCCCGCGGTCAGGCCGGGGCCGACCGCAACCGCGGAAGCCCGTCCGAGTTCTTTCCGCAGATTCTGCGCAGAACATGCCTGAAAGACACCCTTCCCCGAATCCGGAATCCGGCGCACGATCAGCGAGGGCGGAACGGCGCAGAGAATTTCAGCGCTTTCCGGGAACAGCACGGTCACGAGTCCCGCGCCGGAACGCAGCGCGGCTTCTCCCGCAAGAAACGGCGCACCGGGGTATTCCCGCGAACCGCCGACGATGAAAAGGTGTCCGCGGCGGTTCTTGAACGTGTCGAACGGTTCGCGCTTCCAGAGTTTCCGGAAGTCGACTTCCGCAAAGACTTCCGTTCCGGAGGATTCTTCCGGAACTTCGATCCCGATTCCCGCGACTTCGATCCGGCCGCAGAGCTTCGGGCCTTCCCCGAGGATCATGCCGGTTTTCGGAGCGGCCATGGTGACCGTGAGGTCGGCGCGGACCGCAAGGCTGGCGGAACCGTCGTCCGAGTTCAGGCCGGAGGGCAGATCGACCGCAAGGATCCGGTTCCCGGAATCGTTCGCCGTCCGAATCCAGGTTGCGAACGGTTCGCGCGGCGCGCCGGAAATTCCTGTGCCGAGAAGTCCGTCCACGATCAGCGAATCCGTCCGGAGATCACGCGCGGAAAATTCCGTAAGAAACGGCAGCTTCATGCGGCGGAACGCTTCGAGAGCATCGCCCTTGAGGGCCGATTCGGGGCCGAGGAAAAAGACTTTCACGGGAAAGCCGCGTCCGGCGAGAATCCGGGCCGCGACGAAGGCGTCGCCGCCGTTGTTGCCGCGTCCGGCGAGCACGGCAAACGAACGGAGTCCGGCGGAACGCAGGAACCGTTCGGCGGAATCGGCGACGGCCAGCCCCGCGTTTTCCATGAGTTCGATTCCGGGGATTCCGCGCGTCTCAACCGTGCGGCGGTCCAGCGCATGCATTTCGGCGGAGGAAAAAGTCTTCATGGGACACTGTCTCCTGAAAGAGTGGATTCCCGCGGCAGCAGGACGGGCATCAGCCTCACGCGGAACGGCGTGCCGGTGCGGGCATGTTTTCCGGCGGCGAATTCGACCGCGTTCGCGGCCAGTTCGTCATAGTCGAGCCGGATCGTGGTGAGCGAGGGGTAGAGCATCTCGCCGAGCGGCAGATTGTCGCATCCGCAGACGGCTGCGTCCTGCGGGATTTTCCATCCGGCGGCGGCGAGTTCGCGATAGGCGCCGGAGGCCATTTCGTCGTTGGTGAGAATGGCGTCGAAGGGGATTCCGGAGCCGATGAGCCCGGCGGTCGCGCGGGCGGCTCCGGCGGGCGTGAAATCAGTGTTGACGATCCGGGTCTCTTCGGGGGCGAATCCGTGCGCGAGCAGGGTTTCGCGGAAGCCGCGTTCGAATTCTTCGCTGAAGAAGTGGCCTTTGATGCCGTTGACGAGCGCGATGCGCCTGCGTCCGGTGTCCAGCAGATGGGCGGTTCCGAGGCGCGCAGCGGCCGCGTTGTCGAACGCAAAGGAGCTGAAGATGGCGTCTGAGCCCGCGGGACCGGGATTGTCCAGCAGCACGGCGCCCGGAAAGGCGAAGAGCAGCGCGTTCAGCTGTTCCGCGGGAAAATCTCCCACGATGAGCACGGCGCCGGCGGAGGCGCGTTTTGCGCTTTCGAGGAGCCGCAGGAAGCCGCGGTAGTTGCCGTCGGAGGAAAAGAGCACGCATTCGCAGTCGCGCGCGGTGAGGCGCTGTTCGAGCGCGGTCAGGAGTCTCGAATGGAAGACGGGCACGTTTCTGCCGGTGCTTCCGCAGATGAGGAGGACTTTGCGGCCGTGTTTTTCGGGGACGGCTTCGGGGCGGCCGAGGCGGGAGCCGCGCATGTAGCCGAGTTTTTCGGCGGAGGCGAGCACGCGTTCGCGTGTTTTCTGGCGGACGTTTCCGCCCTGGCGGAGCACGCGGCTGACGGTCATGGCGCTGACGCCGCAGTCGCGTGCGATGTCGCTGATGGAGGTCTGTTTTCTGGTCATTGATTTTCTTCCGGATGATGAAAATATATCATTCGCCGGAAGAAAATTCAAATTCGCCGGGAACGGACGTTCCGCCGCTAGTTCAATTCTTCCCAGACGACGGAATATTCTTCATGCGCCCGGGGGGCAAGTTTCACCGGCTTGAAAATCGGTTCCGCGGTCGAGAACGTGCCTGCGTCCCAGAGCATCAGAGCGTAAATGTTCGGGGAATATCCGATCTTCACGCTGCCGCCGTTCCCTGTGATCGTCGTGCCGCGGGAACGGACATTCAGAAAACGGAGGGTCCCCTTCATGACTTCGTCGACTTCCGGAGCGGGGGGCGCAAACCGCACCATGCGGACCGCGGCGATATGCTGGAGCTCCGTCCCGTCGTCGAACCGGACGGTGAATTTCGGATCGGTGCTGCGTGCCGGAACGTCCTGACGCCGGAACGCGAACGGAATCACGCGGTCCGTCGGGTTGGAAACAACCGTCTTTGCGGTGAATCCGTTCTTCCGGAAAAGGAACGTCTTGTCAAGGCGGAGTCCGGCAAGAACCGCGCTGTCGCGCGGAGTCAGCGTACGGCCGAGTTCCAGCCGGATTCCGTCCTTTTCTGCGGAAAGTCCCAGAATCTTGAAGCCGTTCGTGATGTTCGCCATGGTCCGGGGACTGCCCCAGAACGCGTCGAGTCCCAGTCCGGTTTTATCGAGAGGGTGAACCTCTTCGGCATTCCCGCGTCTGAGACTTTTGATTCTTCCGCCGCAGGCGGGATCGACCAGAGCGGTGTAACCCGGCGTGCGGATTTCGATCAGGTCGGTTCCGTCAACAACAACAGCCTTTGCGCTCATGCCGTCCGCATTGACGGGATAGAGTGCCTTGAAGTCGTTGTACGGCGCGTTACTCTCCAATTCTGTCTGAAACCGTTCCGCATGCTTCCGGTCTGCCTCGAGAGCCTTTTCGATTCCGGGCAGGCGTTCCTTCATGATTTTCTGCATGCGATTCTGTGAAAGGACTTCGCCTTCCGGTTTGCCGTCCGGAACGACCGTCATGAAATTCCAGCGGAGAGCGCCCGCCTGTGCAAGAATGCCGGAGGCCAGTTCCTTTCCTGTGAAACTTCCGAGGGAATAGCCGTCCATCGAATTGACGGTATAGTTCCGTTTCGGGTCGAGTCCGGAAATGCTCAGACGGAAGAAGCACTCGCCGTGCTGCCAGAAGTTTCCGACGGCGGCCAGTGTGCGGCCGTCAAGGCGGAACGCAATGGTTTGGAGCATTCCCATCTTCCGGAGTTCCGGAAGTTTTTTCATGAAGTTTCCGCCCTCGCTCCAGAACACGGGCATAACAGGTTTCGGAAGTTCATGCACGGGAACGGCTTTGACATTCGCCGAGACATCCGTTCCGTCATAGACGTAATTTTCCGCGGCGGCGATTCTGCGGTTGGCTTCTGCGAGGGCATTCCAGTATCTCTGGTCATAGCCGTCGGGGAAGAAGTATCCGAACGATCCCTGCCAGCCGTTCAGGAAGAAGCACAGCGTTTCGAAGGCGAACGCCTCGGGTTCCGTCACCCAGCGGCTGCCGCCCTGACTTGCATGGGGCATGGCGATGAGTTCCGGACGTTTTGCCGGGTCTTTCCCATGATTCCGCACGAACCGGTTGATCTCCCTTCCGGCGGCCCATGTGATCAGATGAATCCCGGGATAATAGAGATACTTCTCGTTCACATCGGAAAAAATGTACGGTCCCCACGGGTTGATCATCGGCAGACGCTCCAGAAGATCGACCGCCGAATACTGAGCGCCGGAAGCCTGTCCATCCTCGGTGAAATAACTCCAGCCCATTTCGGGAATGAAATGGGAATCCTTTCCGGCGGCTTTCCCGGCCGCATGGATGTCCTGTTCGAGAGTTTCGCAGAGCTTTGCGTGCTGGATGCTCCGGAAACGGACCCAGTCCGCGCCGTATGCGCCGATGATGTCTTTCGGCCATTTCGCACGGATTTCCTCCGGGGAGGCCTTGCCCTTCATGAATTTGACAAACTCCTCACGGCAGCGTTCGCAGAAGCAGCCCTTGAAATCGGCAGCGTAGGGTTCCCAGTTCTCCATAAAATGAGTATAGGAGGAGTTTTTCCCGACCAGGCGGTCCAGAAGCGGCAGGACTTCCTTCCGGTAGAAAGCGCCGCGCGCATAGACCTCCGTCGGGCAGGTATTCGGAATTCCGCCGGTCCGATAGATTTTTCCGTCCAGAAGCCGGAAATACGATTCTTCGGTGCGGTTTTCCGCCCCGCCGATCCGGTACCCGTTCGCAAGATAAAACGACGAGGCATAATTGAAAATTCCATGCGCGGCAAGCGCTTTCCGAAGGTCCTCCGTTCTGGTTCCCCAGACGGCATTGATTCCGGCATGTTTCATGAAATCGGCAAACTTTTCTGCGTTCTCTCCGTTTGACAGGAATTCGTGCTTGATCTGGATTCCGGAAATGAACCGTTTCGGCATCGCCCCGTCCGGTGGCGCGATCACCCTGAGATTCAGAATCTTCGACGGACTGACATACGCTCCGTCGGTCAGATGATATTCCAGCGGATAAAGTTTTCCGGAGCGCGGGACTTCCGCCTGGAAGAAAAACGCAGGTTTTGCCCACATTCCGAAATCGCCGCCGATGCTCTTCTTCAGAGAATTCAGGTTGAACACGGCATCCGTGGAACCGTCCGCATTGGTTTTCCGTTCGAGGAGCGGCGCAAGCGTGTTGTCCCCCAGCAGACGGAATCCCGCCGGAATCTTTACATGAAGCCGGGGATTCCCCAGCGGAGCGCCCGACTCATTGGCCAGATCGAACACAAGGGAGGTCGGCTGCGATTCGCCGATGCAGTACACATTGTCAAGATACCCCTGAGGCACGGCAAGAACCGCCGCACCGGGAACGGAATTGACCTTTTCCAGCTTCACATCGTCGAGGTAAAATTCGCCGATTCCATACAATGCGAACCGGACGACCACCCGCCGGGTCCCGACCGGAACGAAGAAATCAATCACGCGGGATTCAAATTCTTTCGGAAGCGCAATTCCGCGGTTCAGGGAAGGACCGGCCGGTTTTTCCGGGAGGCTTCCCTGATACTCCGCAAAGACACGCATTCCATCCATCGTATCCGCCGCGACCTTTCCGCGGACATGGAACGTGAGACGGTATTTCTGCGGAACCTCCGACCGTTCCGGCCGGAATTTCTGGCTGACCTCGGTAAT
>CAZHPP010000162.1:6107-8085 GCA_964534535.1 uncultured Victivallales bacterium
GGGCCGCCGTCCTTCGTCCGCATGGGGCGGATCTCTTCGCCCGCTCCGGCGTGGACGCAGCGCGATCCGCCGACCCCGGCCTTTTCCTCCATCCGGCACCAGGTGAACGGAGGGATCTTCTCCCGGAGCGGCAGATCCTTTCCGCCGACGTACCGGACCGAATACCACGGAGAACCGGCGCGGTTCACATCTGTGGCTGTTTCTTTAAACGAGCCGTCCTTCAAAAGGTTCGGGGCCGCGGTTTTTACCGCTTCCGTTCCCTTCAGGACGCTCAGATCCACACTGACCCCGCCGGCATCCGGCGCCTTTTGGGCCGCAAGAGAAACAGCGAACGGGATGGCGAATGCAGCAGCCAGGAATCCGATCTTCATCCGGCACCTCACTTCTTGCGTTCAATCGAAAATTGAAAACTCTGGACCCGGATGCTCCCGGACTCGTTGTGCGCATGAATTCCGACCGTGGCACAGGAGGTCTCCCGCATGACGCCGTTTGCATCGGGTTTCTGCGGATTGGTCACGGTCACAGTCCCCGTATATTTCGTCAGTTCGGGCTTGAACGGTCCCTTCACAAAGGAAAAAGCTTCCCCGCAGAATCCTTCCGGAGACCACTGTCCCAGACGAATGCTCACGCTCCCTTTCGGAGCGCTCATGACGATTTCAAACCGGAGGATGTCGCCTGCCTCCATTTCATATTTCTTAGGCAGCCTGATTCCCTGTCCCTGCGGAATTGCCAGCAGAACCTTTCCATTTTCTGTAACCAACCCGGTTTTAGCGGTTTTGGCCGCCGGAGATCCGGCGACGAAATTCCCCGGATTTCCCGGCTGATCAGCCTTGAACTGCGGGATGCTGACGGATTTCTCCGCGGCGGAAACAGCCAGTGCTGCCGCAAGGGAGACAAGGACGGCGATACTCTTCTTCATGGACATAACTCCTCTTCTGCTGGTGATTACGCTAAAAAAATGGAATTTCTATCTTGCGGAATTCATTTCCAGACTTTCGTCGGATTCACGGGGTTCCAGAAAATATAGCTGGTCGGTTCCGGCCATATCGAGTTGTCATAGCACGGCAGAGCCGCCCTGCGGCGGAGTTCCGTGTGACCGTCCGCCATCAGAAATGCGGCCGTTGTGCCGGAATCATGACTGTACCGGATCGGACAATAGCCGTTTTTCCCGCGGTTTGCCAGGTACGCCGGAGTGGCATACGCGGTTGTCTGATACCCATCGGTATCGCCGAAAACCATGCTCTGGCTCGCCTGCTTATACCGGGACAGTTTCAGATATCCCGCTCCGCTGTTGACTGAAATCCAGTTATTTATGCCGTATGCGGCCCAGACATTCGGGTCCCATCGGAATTCCTGACACATGATCTTGCTCTTCTTCTTTCCGTCTTGTGTGTACTGGCCGATGTTGACCCCGTCGCTCAGATGAAGATACGGCTGGAGAAGGGTGTCTTTCCCCAGGGCTCCCGGAATGAAGCATCCGCCCGTCGCCTGGCCCCATGACGGAGCATTCCAGTAGGGCGGAAGCGAGTCCTCGTTGTCGGACGAGTACATAATTGCAGCCTTTCCAAGCGTATTCAGCTGGCTGCTGCAGTCCGTCTTCTTTGCCGCGGCCCGCGCCTTGTTCAATGCGGGAAGCAGCATGCCAGCCAAAATCGCGATGATGGCAATCACAACCAGAAGCTCGATCAATGTGAAAAATCTCGCCTCACAACGCTTTCTTTTCATGTCTGAACTCCTTTCATTTCCCCTGATATTCTTTTGTGCTTCCGCGAAGCACGACCCGATACTGTGCCTCCACGGAAGGATTCTCTTTCCCAAGCCATTCCTGACTGCGGAGCATCAGCTCCGCCGCCGCAACCCCCTTCTCATCGTAACAGAGGTCCACCGTCGAAAGCGGCGGCGTCATGAATTCGCCTCCCGGATAGCCGCAGTAGCCCATCACGGAAACATTCTCCGGCACGCGGATTCCGCGCTGATG
>CAZHPP010000163.1:0-8075 GCA_964534535.1 uncultured Victivallales bacterium
TTTTCCACTTTTATACATTGCTGCACGCCTGAAAATACTTTTGGCAGGCATATCTCATGTGGGAGTCAGGATGAAAAAAGGAGACAATTTCCTGAGGGTCAAAGTCGTCGACCCTCCCACTCCGGAACAGCACAGAAAATCATGGGGCGTCAGGGTTCAGGCCTTCACTCTTGAAAATAATCCTGGAAGAAAAGCAAAAACGAATGAAGGAAAAGGACTGCAATGAAACGGACTCCTCCACGCAGACAGCTGCTTTTCGATTTTCACACCATGCCGGGAAACCCGGATATCGGGAAAAATTTCGATTTTGAAAAAATAGCCGGATATTTCAGGGAATGCGGTGTGGATTCCGTAATGTTCCCATTCCGCTGCAATCAGGGATTCGCATATTTCCCGACCGCAGCCGGAAGAATGTATCCCGGCCTGGAACGCGATCTCGTCGGCGAGATGATAAAAGTATGCCGGAAAAACGGGATTCAGATCACACTTTACACAAATGCGTGCGTGAGCGTCGAGGATGCGCGCCTGCATCCGGAATATTTGATACGGACGCCGGAAAAAAGCGCATATGACAATACGATTTGCGCTAATTCCGGCTTTACGGAACGTATATGCGCCATGCTTCGCGAAGTTACGGCGAAATACAATCCTGACGGAATATTTCTCGATTTCGGATATGATCCTCTTTTTGTCTGTAAAAATTGCACGGACAAGATGACGGCGGAGGGAATAGACTGGAAGAACGATCCCGAATCTCACAAAAGATTTTCAATCCGCTCATCCATGGGAAAATACCGTTCAATGTGCCGCAGCGCGCTTGAGAACGATCCCGATATCCTGCTTTGCATAAACGGCATACCTTATGAGGAAAAACTGGATTATTCGACGCATTTCGAGTTCGAATGCATTCCAACCGGTGTATGGGGATATCATCTGCTCCCGGTATATTCGCATTATCTCAGGAATCTGGGGAAACCTGTCACCAACATGACGGGCAGATTCCACGGAGGATGGGGAGATTTCGGTGGAATACGTCCGAGGGCAAGCCTTGAATACGATGTTTTTTACGGCATTGCAAACGGCATGGGAATAACGATAGGCGATCATTTCCATCCCCGCGGGGACATGTATCCGCCTGTCATGGAACTCGTCTCCGGGTGCATGAAGAAAGTTCGAGCCGTCTCCGAATGGATCGACGGGGCTTCCCCTGAGACCGAAATCGTGGTCGTCGCCGCGAAAGGCGTCATGGATGGAACGGACGGGAATCTTGATTCGGTTACCGGCTGCGCAAGGATGCTGATCGAACTGAAACAGCAGTTCGATATAATTTCCGACGCGATGCCGCTTGAGCGGGTCTATAAAATAATGATCCTTCCGGACGGAGTGAGAATGACTGAAATTCTCAAGAAGAACATCAGGAGGCACCTTGACTCCGGAGGAAAAATCATTTCATCTATGTATTCCGGACTTGAATGCGCAAAGGTGAGGAATCGTCCAGTGAAACACGCTGAACAATCCGAAAGTCAGAATACAGCGCAGAACCGCAATGCAAGCGTTCCGCCTGAACTGGTCGACGCCGGAAGCCTTCCGTTCGCAAGCGATCCGGAATGCGATGTCTTCGCATTCGATGAATGGGGAATCGTTTTTAAGGGGATATCGCCATGGAATCCGTCTTTCATCAGAGCGAAAGGCATTCATGGATTTCCGGATATGCCCATCGGTGTCATGAGCCGGGGAAGTCTTGTCTCACTCCTTCCTGGAACGGAATGCGCGGCCGAATACATTGCTCCCTATTTCAACATGGTCAGCCGGGACATGCGCTTTTTCCAATATCTGCCGCCCAAGGATCCAACCGGCGAAGCGGCAATGACTTTCAGCGAAAAAACGGCGCATATAGCATTCCCGGTCTTCTCAAATTATTTTGAATCAGGCAAGCTTGAATACAGGAAGCTTGTCGCGCATGCGCTGAGCCGCTTCCTTCCTTCCCCGCTGGTGAAGGCTCCGGCCGCGCCGTCATTCATGAAAATATTCGTGATGAAGCAGCCAGGACGGCATATCATTCACATGCTGAGCGCTTTTCCGGAGAAACGCACGCCGTCGCTTGAGGTGATAGAAGACGACATCGAGATTCCGCCGATGAAGATTTATCTGCGGACGGGTACGGAAAAAATCAAAAATGTCTACACAGTTCCTGAAAGAGTTCCTGTTTCCTTCAGTGTCGAAGGTGAATACACCGTGTTGGAAAGTCCTCCGTTCAGGGGACATACGGCAATAGTCGCGGAACGCTCTCAAAACAAAAATGGAAAGGATTTGGAATGACAGTCAAAATCGCATTTATCGGCGGCGGCAGGATGGCCTTGATCCATGCGGCCTCACTCCTGAAAATCGAAAATGTGCAAATAGCCGGGATATACGATGTCAATCCCGTAAACGCAAAAATCTTCGCTCAGAAATTCAACGCTGCCAGAATTTATCAATCGCGCGGGGAATTGCTTGAGGATAAAGAGAAGGACGCGGTGGCAATATGCGATTACGGGCATCAGCACGCGGATGAAATGCTTGCCGTCATGCGGGCCGGCGTCCGCAAGATATTCTGCGAAAAACCGGCCATACGCAGCATATCTGAAATTCGACCGATTCTCGAAGAGGCCGAAAAGACAAAATCAATGATCTGCATCGGACACGTCCGGCGTTATTTCGCAGAACAGATCAAGATGAAGGAAATCATTGATTCCGGCATTCTCGGGAAAATACATTTTGCCAAGGTCCACTATTGCAACGCCGGATTCTCCCGCGAATGGGGACTTTATTTTTCCAGCTACGAACTTTCCGGCGGAACGGCGCTCGATATGGGAGTGCATTACATCGACCTCTTCAACTGGCTCTTCGGCCACCCGGTCAAAGCGGGCGGATGTGCGTTCGGAATGGAAAGACGGCTTTCAAAAGATCAGAAGCCGTGCGATTATTTTTCGGGACATATTCTTTATGAAAACGATGTCCTCTGCGGTCTGGAAACATCTTACCAGCGATTCGGTGAAAAGGATTATCTTTTCGAGGTCTACGGAGACCGGGCCACACTGCTTTTGTCCGGCGGCAAACTTAAACTCATAACGAAAGATTCCGTAACGGAATACAATCTTCCCAAGAACAATCCGCATGACGATCAGATGGCGGCATTCGTGAAAATGATAACTGCGGACACACCGTGTTCGTGCATGCTGAAAGATGGAATCGCCGCCGCCGAAACGGTGATCGGACTGCTTGAAGCATCCGACCGTTCAACCTTCTGTAATTGCAGGGAGCTCGAATCATGCTGAACGCATCAGGAACGCCTCTGCGCATCGGAACGATGCTCAAACTCGGAACGCCGGACTTCGATGAATACGCCGGATTCATGTCCTCCGCGGGAATGGAATGCTGCCAGCTCTGCCGCCTGAGCGAAAAATTCATGGACGGCGGCACTGAAAATCCAGAAACGCCGAAACTCCTTTGAAAAGCTGGAGCGTCTGAACATCCCTCCCGTTTCAATCTTCCTTTTCTACAGAAACCGCGCAGTTGGAAACGGTCTGGTCTCGCCGGAACTGCGTGCCGAACGCTTCGCATACGCTTTCAGACAAATGCTCTGGGGAGGACGCATCGGCGTCAGATACATATCCTGCCACGCCGGGGTCTTTCCTGAGGTCGGAACGCGGGAATTCGCCGATTTCGCAAAAGACATGAAATTCCTGGCCCGGTTCGCAGCCGATCTCGGGCAGGATTTCCTTTTTGAAACCGGACCGGAAAGCGCGGAAACGCTTCAGACGGCAATGGAAATGATAGACGAGGACAATACCGGCATCAATTTCGATCCGGCCAATCTTCTCATTTACAATCAGACCGAGCCGACTCTCTTCGTTGAACGTCTCTTCCATAAAATCAGGCTCATTCACTGCAAGGACGGCAAACGTCCGGAGCCCGGACAGAGGCGTGGCAGTCAATTTCCTCTCGGACAGGGAGACACGCATTTTGAAGACCTGCTGCGCATGATCTTGTCAAAGGGGTTCCGCGGCCCCCTGATCCTCGAAAGAGAAACTCCGCATGACGACACGCATTTCGACGAACAGAGAAAGGCCTTCTCCATGCTGAAGCAGATCCGCTCCGAACATCAACTTTAAGGACAGGCACACATCATGACAATCTTTCAGGACAGGACAGAACGTATTCGCCGCAACGGACGGTTCATCATAGAGACACTCGGCGGCGGAAAATCCGGCGAGGACGTCGTGTTCATCGCTGATTCCCAATGCAGGGAAAACGCGTTTGCACTTTCGGATACGGCCCTGGAACTGGGACTGCATCCGGCTGTGATTGACATCGATTCCTTCGGACGCGAACAGCGCTACCTCAAGATGCCGGTCATGAAACCGCTCCGCTCGGCCATCCTCAACAGCGATCTCGCATTCATGCTCTGCGATCAGATGCTCACCGATTTCGGAATGTTCCTCGGCAATCGGGACGAGTGCGACACAGCCCTGCTCGGACACAACCGCCGTTTTACACTGGAAGCAAGAGGGTTGACCGAATGGGACGCTGATCCCGTGAAAATACTCCATGAACGCGAACGCACAGTGCGTCTCGCAGACCTGCTCCGGAAAGGAGGTCTGCTTCATGTCACCACGGAACGCGGAACGGATTTCACATGCGAAATGGGAACCGGAACCGATGCGATTTATCCGGTCATGGCCATCCTTCCGTTCTATGTGGAAACAGCCGTCATCCCGAAAAGAGGCGCATTCAACGGGGTCCTCGCAGTCGATGGCGCTTCGCAATGCGCATATGCTCAGCGCGGTTTTCCGATCCGTCCCGGAGTTCCGGGGATACAGGAAATATTCATGGAGCCGCTGAAAATGGAAATTAAAGACGGCGAGGTCTGCGGATATTCCGGACCGGCGATCCAATGCGAACGGCTGGAAAAATGGATGTACGGCAGCCGTCCGGAAGCAAAACTGGCCGACGAAATCGGAATCGTCACGACAACCGCGCAAGAAAACGACCGGTGGGGATGGCCTATTGACGGCACGCATCAGACTCATTGCGTGCACGTCGCGCTCGGCAACAATACACGCCGCGGCGAAGTCATCCATGCGCCTGAACATTGCGATTTCGACATGCACGATCCGGTCATAACCCTCAACGGCGAAACACTCTATTCCGGCAGAGAATTCAACGACGGACTTATTTGGGGAGCATAGGCTCATGGCAAAATTCAAATACGCTCTCTTCTTTGATTTTCACACGCTTGCATCCATTCCGGACACAGGGGCCGCTTTCGATGCGGAAAAATTCGCCGATCAGGTGCAGTCATGCGGCGTTGATTTCCTGACATGTCACGCCAGATGCAATCAGGGCAACGCTTATTACGACACGAAAATCGGACGCAGGCATCCGTCCCTGCGCTTCGACATGGTGCGAAGCCTGTGCGACGCATGCGCAGAACGCGGAATCCGTCTGAGCCTTTATTTCAACGGACATCTCAGCGAGGAGGAAACGCTGGCACATCCTGAATGGGCGGACGTCCCTCTGACTCCGCGCACACGCAGGGAAAGTCCTTTTTATCATCAGGTATGCTACAATTCCGGATTCGCGGAACACCTGCGGGATATGGCGCTTGAACTCATAGACGGAGGATACGTCTTCGACGGATTTTTCTTTGACTGCCTTGGAGCCTCCGACTGCGTATGTCCGAGATGCTCGGCGGAAATGAAACGGCGCGGCATCGACTTCACCTCCCCTGCGGAAGTCCGTAAATTCAGCGCCTTTTCCGCAGACCGCATGTGCAGAATGCTCGCAGGCGCCATACGCACCGCAAAACCGGATTCCCTGCTGTTTTTCAACGGACGTCCGTTCGAGGAAGTTGGAGAGATGGAAAGCCATATGGAATGCGAATGTCTGCCGACAGCGGGATGGGGATACGACTGCCTTCCGTCGTTAGCTCATTATTTGCCTGTCCTCGCACGCCCCGATCAGGGGATACTGAATATGACCGGCAGATTTTACAACTGGGGCGATTTCGGAGGATTACGCGCCGAGGCAAGTCTTGAATTCGACCTGTTCTACGGACTCTCGTTCGGAATGAGACCGGATATAGGGGGACATATGCATCCCCGCGGCGACATGGACCTCCCCGTATTCGACCGCATCCGCTCCGTTTACTGCACGCTCCGCCAATACGATGAATGGCATATCGACGCCGTCACAGACAATGAAACGGCACTGGTGCATCAGCGCGCCCCGATGGATTATATCCCCTCCGGAAAATCCACAGCAGCGGCCGTGAGAATGCTCGACGAACTGAAAGTCCAATTCGATTTCGTTTCCGAAGCCGTTCCATGGGATAAATATAAGCTCCTGATTTTTCCGGACGATGTCGTGTTTACGGAATCCATTGCGGAACGCGTTAGGAAACATTTGAAGAAAGGCGGCAAGATACTTGCTTCCGCACGTTCCGGACTCAATGCCTGCGGAACAGGCTTTGCCTGCCTGGAATGGCCCGTCGAATATAAGGCGCCTACATCGCATGACCCTCTGTATTTCCAGCCCGCCGGAGAACTCGGGAAAAACTTGCCGGACATGCCGCTTTCCGTTTATGCTTCCGGAACCGAAGTGAAGGCGGCAAGAGACGCCTCTGTGGAAATGTTCTGCGTAAAACCGTACTTCAATTACGGATGGGACGGTCTGCACGGCAACCGCTATACACCGCCGGAGAAAATTACGGAAGAGCCGTTCATCGTTGAAAAAAATGGCATCATTTACGTTGCCGGCGAGATTTTTGCTGGCTACGGCAGCCGCGGCGCAAAACAGCTGCTGGATCTCTTGAAAAATATTCTGGACCGCCTTATGCCAGAACCGAAACTGAAAACATCCGGATTGCCTTCATTCGTGCGCGCAGTTATGCAGCACAAGCCTGACTGCGATTTAGTGAACCTGATGGCATGGTGTCCGGAAAAACGCTGCAATGCCGTGGTGGTGGACGATAGGATCGACGTGATTTCATCCGGGATCGAGGTGCGCATGGACGGACGGGAAGTCGAAAAGGTCTGCCTGGCTCCTGACTGCAAAGAACTGACGTTTGAAAGCAAGGCCGGATATTGCTCAGTCGCTGTGCCGCCGTTTTCGGGATACTGCATGATCGTCATTCAATATAGGAAGCCGGAGATAATGCCATCCCGCGAATGAAAAATCATGAATGCGGGGGATGTGATGCTCCACATTTTTCAAGGGCGCATTACATAAAACCGCCGGGAAAAGTTCAGTTTGCGCTTTTCCCGAAAAACTGGACAACTTGACAAGGCAGTGAACGGTCCATAAAATATCACAGGATACGCGATTGCGAAGATTGCCGGCAAGTATCAGGTATATTTCCATCAGGGCATGTTCAGGAAGGAGCATCTGATTCAAGAATTTTCGCGGATTGTAATTCCCTCAGCAAGGTTTATAATAATGCAAAAGCGTTTACACCTGTCATTTAACAAAAAATAGCCCGGCCCGATGACAGGGTGCATTCAAGCATCTGCCCGTAAAATGTGCGCAATTTCTCGGACGTTAGATGAGTGCAAGTTCGATGATGACAACCGGATAAGCGAATGCACTGCGCAGAAATGCCAGCATAAAAGTACAGGAATTGAAATTGAATGTAAGCAGTACAGTACATTGCAGCCTCTGTTCCTTATGACACTGTCCATCTCGACTGTTGCAGTATCCGGATTTGCCGCATACATTGAACAGGTGGCACCCCCTGCGATGAATACAGCGGTTGGTCACCCGGCCACAGGCTCCTTTTTCACTGTCTGCAATATGCCTCCTGATTTCGCGTGAAACAGTGCTGCCCGGCTTGCCTATTTCAGAGGCAATCTCTTTGAACGATTTTCGATTGCGCAATCCAATTTCAACAGAGTGCGCTGGTCGTGGGTGAGATGAGACAAGCGTTTTCTCCTGTTTTCTTCAGCGGTGTCATACTGAATTTTGTCAAATTAGATTAAACGCAATTGTTTTTGGGCAAGGGAATGCGTTTACCTTTACAAGTCACATTCCGAAAA
>CAZHPP010000164.1:0-8056 GCA_964534535.1 uncultured Victivallales bacterium
CGGAAATCTGGGCGATCGAGATTCAGAAGGCCGTCTGGCAGGTGACGGTCCGGATGTACGAACCGCTGCTTCCGCTTCTCAGCCCGAACCCGGATACGCTTCCTCTCCGGGGCAATCCTGCAAAGGCGGTGCGGATGGCCGTTTCCAAGCCGACTCTTCAGAATTCCGGGTTTGAGGCGGACCTTTCCGGGCGTCCGATGGGCTGGCAGATCTCCGGAAAGGCGGCCAAGGTTTCTCTGGCTTCCGATTCTCCCTTCGAGGGAAAACGCTTCTTGCGCGTGATGAAGGGCGGCGATTATGTCTCGCTGATGAGCTACACCCCGATTCCCGTCCGCGCCGGCGGGAAAATCAGTTTTTCGGTGATGGCGCGGGGCAAGGGGACTTTCTGTTTTGAAGAATCCAGGTACCATGCGGAAACACACCGCTGGATCGGGCCGAACTTCCTTTCGCAGAAGATTCAGGTCGATTCAAAAGACTGGAAAAAGTTTGAATTCGAGTTCCCCGCCTCCGACAGTTCGGTCGGGAACGCACGGTTCCTGATCGGGGTGTTCCCCGGCGCCGAACTCGACTTCGACGCGTGTTCCGTGACGGCGGCGCCGTGAAGGAGTCTGCGTCATGATGAGCGTTTCCACCCGGACTGTCGATCTTCCCTGCATCGGACCGATTGATTTCGGGAAAGAAGCATTCGGGCGGCTGGAAGTGACAATTTCAGGGCGGGGCGGCGAACGGGTCGCCGTCGGAATCGGCGAATGCCTTCGGAACGGACGCCTTGACCGCGACCCCGGCGGTTCCCGCTATTATGCAGAGGATGAGATCGTGCTGCAGCCGGGCCGCCATGCCTATCAATTCCGGATTCCCCCCTGCCGTTCGCCGTGGCCGGCGCCGATGTACCGGCTTCCGCCGGAAGGCGGGGAGATCGCCCCGTTCCGCTATGTGGAGATTTCCGGAGCTTCCGGAGCCGCGGAACTGAAACGCACGGAGTTCCATGCGCCGTTCGACGAGTCGGCCGCTCTGTTCGAATCAAGCTGTCCTGAACTGAACCGCATCTGGGAGTTCTGCCGATACTCCGTCAATGCGGCTTCGGCTTTCGACATGTACGTCGACGGCAACCGCGAACGGCTGCCGTATGAAGGCGATATGTATGTGACGCAGCTGAGCCATTTCAGCTGCGGGCGCTGCTATTCGATTGCGAAAAACACGATCGCCAATTTCTTCCGGTATCCCACATGGCCGACCGAATATGTGCTGCTCACGCCCGTGCTCGTCCGCGACTACCTGCTGTATTCCGGGGATGAAAAGAGCGTGAAGGAATGGCTCCCCGGCCTGGATGCGAAACTGCTTCCGGAATGCACGGACTCGGAAGGATTCGTCTCCGGGGACGGCAAAAAGAACCGGGACATCATCGACTGGCCTGCGGGCGAACGCGACCATTATGAATTCGGCAAGGTCAACTTTGTGACAAACTGTTTCCTGTATAATGCCCTGAACGCCATGTCCGAACTGACCGGATCGCCGGATTACCGGGTCCGTGCGCTCGGCCTGAAGTCGGCTCTCCGCAGCCGCATGTTCCGGAACGGACGTTTCGTCGACAGTCCGGGGTCCGTCCATACATCGCTCCAGACAGCCGCGCTTGCCATTCAGTCGGGCGTTGCCGAGATCCCGGAATATCCCGCGCTGAACGCCGTCATCCTGGAGCGCGGCATGGCATGCAGCGTCTTCGGCGCGCAGTTCCTGCTGGAGGCATGTTTCCGCTCCGGACTCTGGGACCATGCACTTCGTCTGATGACTTCGCACGGGCTTCGCTCGTGGATCAACATGCTGGAAAAGGGCGCGACCATCACCATGGAGGCATGGGATGATTCGCTGAAGCCGAATCAGGACTGGAATCATGCCTGGGCAACGGCTCCGGCAAACATCCTGCCGCGCTTTCTCTGCGGAATCCGCCCGGTCTCGCCGGGGTTCGGAACGTTTTCCATCGATCCTCATCTCGCAGGGCTTGAGTATGTAAAGTGTCTGATTCCAACCCCGAAGAGCGCCATCGAATTCGTATATGAAAAGGGAAAACTGAGCGTTGCGGAAAAAACGGTCCGGATCCCTGAAGACGTCTGATCAGAGCCGGAAGATTGAACCGATCTTCTTCCCCAGCAGGATTCCCGCCGCGGCGATCGCGGCCCCCAGGAACAGCATCGTCCACACGCCGAACGCGCATGCCGTGAACGGACCCGACCCCAGAATCTGCGAAAGTTCGTAGATCGCCCGCGTGATCGGGAAGTGCTCCGCCTTCTGCGCCAGAATCAGCGAATCGGAAACCTCCAGCATTGAGAAGCTGAATGCGAACATCGCGCCGACCAGCAGGTTCGCCGTGATCAGCGGGAGCGTAATGCTCCGCATCGTGCGGAACGGCGAAGCGCCGAACGTGCGCGCGGCCTCCTCGTAGTCGGGCGGAGTCTGTTCCAGTCCGGCGCTCACCGAACGCAGGACGTACGGCAGGCGCCGCACCGCGTAGGCGATGGAAAGCAGCCAGATCGGATTTTCCATCGGATTGAACACCTGTTTCGCCCAGCGGAACTCCACCGCCATGCCGAGGTATCCGAACGCGATCACGATTCCGGGCACCGCGAGCGGAAGCATGGCGAGCGCATCGAGAATCCAGCCGCCCGGAACTTTCCATCGCTTGACGATCACGGCGACCGCCGTGCCGATGACGAGCGCAAAGATCATAGCAAGTCCGGAATACCGCAGACTGTTCAGAATCCCGGGAACCACCAGCGCGTGCGAAAGCGCGTTGTCGAAGTTCAGCAGGGTCCAGTTTTCCGGCAGGACCGTGCCGTACCATTTGAGCGAGAACGCGGTCAGGATCAGGGCGATATGGGGCAGGGCGGCGGTCACGGTCACGAGCAGGAAGAACGCCGTGGGCAGGAACCGCTTCGCTCCGGAAAGCTTTACCGCGGCCGAACCGGGCGAGCCTTTGGCGCTTGCCACGGCGTCGCCGGAGGAAAAGAAGAGTTTCGCCAGCAGGTACATGAGCGTGGAGATCACGAGCATCACGGCCACGAGCGCGAACGGCTCCGGATTGGTGGTGAGTTCGGTGAGCCCGTTGAAAATCTGCACGGCGGTGGTGCGGGTGTATCCGAACATCAGGGGCGTCCCGAGTTCGGTGAAGCTCCAGATCAGCACGATGCTTCCGCCCGCGAGCACGCCCGGCTTGAGCATGGGGAAGGTGATCTTTGCGAACCGCGTGAAGAATCCGGCGCCCAGATTGCGCGCGGAATCCTGCATGGAAGGATCGATGTTGGCCAGCGCGGAAACCAGATTCAGGTAGAGGATCGGGTAGAGGTGCAGCGCCTCGATCACGCAGATCGACCAGAAGCGGCCGTCTCCGGAAAGAAAGTCGACCGGGGCGAGCCCGAGCTTCATGAAGACCGTGTTGACGACTCCGTAATGCCCCAGAATCTGCTGGAATCCGAGCGCGCCGACGAACGGCGGAAGGATCATCGGGATCATGGCGGCGATGTGGCTCAGGCTCTTTCCGGGGAAGTCGAACGAGTCGTAAAGAAATGCCATCGGCATGGCGATCAGGAACACGATCAGCGTGGTCACAAACGCGATCTTGAACGAATTCAGGAGTCCGTCAAGATAGATGAAGTTCGTGAACACTTCCCGGAGGAGCGCGAGATCGGTCATCCCGGCGAACACCACCGTGCAGACCGGCAGGACCAGGAATACGGCAAGGAACGCCGCAATCAGGACCGTAATCAGGATCCGCGTGAATTTCATGGTTTTCACCTGCCTTCCTTAGCGAGCTTTTCCGCCAGCAGATAATGACGGCGCATTTCGGAGCGCCAGCGCTGTCTGACGCGGACCGGTTCAAGCGTGCCGGAATTGCCCGATAGACTTGAGGCGGCTTCGGAGGCATGGGAATAGTCGAACGGCAGCCAGTCGAATTCGCGCATGGCTTCCGGAACTTTTTCCGGGCCGCCGGCATTCAGGATCGCGCGCCAGGCCGCCTTCAGCTCGTCATGGCAGTCCAGCATGGTCGTCCGGATCAGAATCCGCAGAAGGCTGTAGTATTTTCCCGTCCACTGCGGACGGTAGACGAACGATGCGCCGGAATCGTAGGGATTGTAGTCCGGGTCGCAGCGCAGGGATTCGTATTTTTTGTCGTATAGGTCGCGGCGGACGGGCGGACGCCGCAGGTTGAATTTTTCGGGACCTCCCGGCGTGCCCGGCCGGAAACAGAGAATCTTCTGCCCCGCGGGCGAAAGCATGAACTTGATGAACTCCTTTGCGGCGTGTCTGTTCGGGGCTCCGCGGAGGAGCTGGACGGGATCGGTGGAGACTGCGGTGCCGCCTTCGGGCGCGATATACCGGAAATGCGCCTTGCCGCGGAACTGGAGTTCGTTCCATTCGCGTTCGGTGAGGCCGTAGGTGTCGATCGCCATGCCGACTGCGGCCGCGCCGGAGGCAACGTCCCGCGCGACTTTCCCCGCCGAATCGGTGATGAAGGAGGCGTTCGCGAACATGCGCTTGAGAAGGTTGAGTCCGGCGGTCCAGCCGGCCGCGGCGGAATTGCGTTCCGCCATGCACTGCTGAAGAATGATCTCATAGCATTTGTTGGCGGAACCGGACTTCGAAGGGTCGGCGAGGACCAGGTTGTTGAAGAAGCGCGGAGAGGCGAGATCGGCCCAGCGCTTCGGGGGAGTGCGGTCCGCCATTTCGGCGAGGCGGTCGTCGTTGCAGCAGATTCCGAAGGTGGAGAGGCAGAGCCCGTAGTAGCGTCCGCCCTTGTCGTAGATTTTTTCGCCGCCGAAGGATTCCGGGACGATTGCGGGATCAAGGAGTTCGGGCGCTTCGCGGACGATTCCGGCGTCCACGGCAAAGCCGCTGTCCGCCTGGCGCGCCATGTCGAACACGCCGCCGCCGTACATCAGGTCGATCCCGATCCCGACGTCCGAGGCGAGAAAGAGTTTCCGGGCTGCCTTGACTTCCGCGGCTGCCTTCGGGCTGCGGTCCGTGCGGGAGTCGGCGAATCCGGCGGCGACGGAATCCGTCCACTGGATTCCGTTCTTTTCCGCATAGTCGCGGAATTCGATCTTGAAGCGTTCGGCGATGAAGCGGACAATGTCGCTCGTGCCGCCGGGCGCGCGGTAGTCGATCACGATGTCGCGTCCGAATTTTTCGCGGTAATAGCGGGCGAACGCGTTTGCGCTTTCCGTCTTGATGGCATCGTTGTGCGGGGTGATGACGACGAGCCGTTCGGCCTCGGTGTTATTTGCCGGCGTGGCGGCATGTTCCGGACGCAGCAGAAGCGGCGGCAGAAGGATCAGCGCGAAGATCAGAATGACGGCGGCGATTTTCCACTTCATTTCGTTTCCCCCGGAAGAAGCGTGGTGTGTTCCGGGGAAACGGAAAGACGGCACTTCCCCGAAAGCGGACGGTTTTCCGCGGAGGGTTCAAAGAGCGTGACGGGGATTCCCTCCGCCGCGGCGAAGCGCCATTCGGTGCGTTCGCCGAGATAGGTCATCTCCTTCGGTTCGGCCTCGAACGAATCGTCGCCGGGAGCGCGGGTGAAATGCAGGTCGCCGGGACGGATCATCAGGCTCGTCTTCATGCCGGGGAGCGCGGAAAATCCCTGCGGCGCGCGGCAGTTCAGAATCCCGAGCGCGGTTTCGACGGAAACGCCCTCCGGAGAGGAACTCTTCACCGTGCCCGGAATCAGATTCGCGTCGCCGAGAAACGAGGCCACGAACGATTCGACGGGACGGGTGTAAAGTTCCACGGGCGTGCCAGTCTGGCGCAGCGTTCCCTGATGCAGGACGGCGATGCGGTCGGCCATGCTGAGGGCCTCCTTGCGGTCGTGGGTGACGTAGAACGCCGTGAGCGAGCGCTCCTTGCAGATGCGGCGGATTTCGAGGCGCATTTCATCGCGCAGACAGGCGTCGAGGTTGGAAAGCGGTTCGTCGAGCAGCAGCACGGCCGGGTTCACGGCGAGCGCGCGGGCGAGCGCCACGCGCTGCTGCTGTCCGCCGGAAAGCGACTGAATCCGGCGCTTTCCGCAGTCGGAAAGACGCACGAGTTCAAGCATTTCGGCGACCTTCGTCCGGATGACGGAAGCGCTTTCGCCCTGAATTTTAAGTCCGAACGCCACATTTTCGGCCACGGTCATGTGGGGCCAGAGCGCATAATTCTGGAAGACCATGGCGGCGCGGCGTTTTTCGGGCGCAAGGTCCGTGATGTCTTTCCCGTTGAAGAGGATGGAGCCGGAATCGGGGGCGAGAAGTCCCGCGATGATGCGCAGCAGAGTCGATTTTCCGCACCCGGAGGAGCCGAGGAGGAAAAACAGTTCGCCGGGTTCGACCGTGAAGGAGACGGGCTTCAGCACGGGCTTGCCCTTTTCATAGGACTTGGTGATGTTCCGGATTTCGACTTTTGTGCTCATGATCGGTCACAGCCCCAGTTTTTTGAGTTCGATTTCAGCGGGAGTCAGATATTTCTTCGCGTTGTTGCATTCCTTGCAGCAGACGACCACGTTTCCGCGCGTGCTTTTCCCTCCGCGGACGACCGGGACGATGTGGTCCATGGTGAGCTCTTCCGGCGGGAATTTTTTGCCGCAGTAATGGCAGATCCCCTTGGCGAGTTCGCCCTTCCACCAGGCGGAATTGCGGAGTTCGCGCGCCTTTTTGCGTTCGCGCGCCACATGGGCGTCGTCCTTCTCGATTTCAATCCAGTCGTCGGCCATGGTTTTTCATCCTTTGATTCCGAAGAACCGGAATGCGTTTTCGGTTGTGAATGCGGCATCGGGAAGCCCGAGGAGTTCCGCCAGTTTTTCCGCCGTTTTCGGGAGATAGGCGGAGCAGTTCGGGCGTCCGCGGAACGGAACCGGTGCGAGATAGGGGGAATCGGTTTCCAGCAGGATGCGCTCCCGCGGCATTTTCAATGCGAGTTCGCGGATGTTCTGTGCCGCCTTGAATGTGAGCATGCCGCCGACTCCGAAATACGCGCCGAGCGCGGCAAACTTTTCCAGGTCTTCCGGCGAACCGGCATAGCAGTGAATTTCAAAGCGGCCGCCCGATCCGGCGAAATTGGAAAGAAGCCCGAGCGCGTCCGAATAAGCGGATTCGGAGCCGGCCTTGTCCCGCAGATGAATCTGCGCGGGCCGGTTCAGCTCGAGTGCGAGCCCGAGCATGGACTGGAATACTTTGAGCTGGACTTCGCGCGTGTCGGAGTCATAATAATAGTCGAGTCCGATCTCTCCGACGGAGACGAACCGCGGGCTTTCGGCGAAGCACCTGAACCTGGAAAGGCCGCCGTCAAACGATGCGGCGCACTGGGCATGGACTCCGGCGGCAAAGTAATTGTGCTCCGAGCGTTTTGCAAAGGATTCCGCGAACAGGGATTCCGTATAGTCGGAGGCATTGGCCAGCAGATATTCGACCCCTGCGGCGCGCGCGCCGGATTCGAAACCGTCGAGATCGGTTTCCGGAGAGACGTGCAGATGCGTGTCGAACAGGGGCATGGGGCTCCGGTTCACGCGATGGGCGTTTTGCCGCGGCGTTCGGCGAGAACGTTGTTCTTTTCGTCGAGGACCACGATTTTCGGCTGGAAGGTCTTGGCTTCTTCGGGCGTGAAATTGGCGAAGCACATGATGGTGATGATGTCGCCTGGCGTGCCTTTTTTCGCGGCCGCGCCGTTCAGCATGAAGACTTTGGAGCCGCGTTTTCCGGGAATGGCGTAGGTTTCCAGACGTTCGCCGTTGGAGGCGTTGACCACGAGAATCTTTTCATAGGGAAGGATTCCGGCCTTTTCGAGGTATCCGGAATCGATTTCGAGACTGCCTTCGTAATCGATGTCGCACGCCGTGACTCTTGCGCGGTGAATCTTGCCTTTCAGCATTTCCAGAAGCATTTCGTCCTCTCCGAGATTGTTCAGTTATCCGGTAATATAGCATGGTTTGCGGAAGATGAAAGCCCCGCGTCGGAAAATTCATCAGGATTGACAGAGTTGACAAGACTGCCAAAATGGCACTGACTTGGAAAGAGAGTTCAGTTATTATGCC
>CAZHPP010000165.1:0-8018 GCA_964534535.1 uncultured Victivallales bacterium
GCCGCGCAGGTCGGGGGAAATGAACGGAGACATCAGTTCGTACCGTTCGGCTTTGTCGCGGGTGTGGAACGCAACGGCATAGGCCAGGGAACGCGCGAGCTTCGGGTCTTCGTTCCGTTCATAACGTTCGCGCTTCCGGAGATATTCAGCCCGGTATTCGACTTCCTTCTTCGTTTCCGGAGGCAGGAAATCGATGAGCCGGGAGTAATCGACGATATCGCGGCGGATCCCCTTCGTCATGGCACGGCGGAGGAGGAAATCCGTTGCCGCATAAACGGCAAGGGCAGCAACAAGAAGCGCCGTCAGGTGAATGACGGCGTTTCTTTTGCCAGTGTACCCTTTGGGGTCCATGCGGCGTATTCCGGAGTTATTCGACTCTGGTGCCGCAGTGAGCGCAGTACTTTGCGCCTTCGCTGAGCGGCTGCTTGCAGGTCACACAGAGGCCGTAGACCTTGAGCTGGGCGCCGCAGGAGGAGCAGAACTTTTCGCCGGGAGCGTACTTGGCCGTGCACTGATGGCAGATATGCTCCTTCTCGAAGATTTCGCGGATGAGCTTGTCGGCGAATACCGTGGCTTCCGCGGAAGGCGTATAGTCCGGCGATTTGACCTTGATGTCGCGGATGGCCTTGATGAGTCTGGCGTTGATGTTGGTGATGAGGGAGCCGTTTTCACCGCTCAGATGAATCTGGTCGGACGTGCCGCCCTTGGAATTTTTCCATTCTTCATAGAGGACCTTGAGCATGGCATAGCGCTCGTCGCCGCCCTTGGCTTCGGCGCGGGCCTTGGCGCGGAGATAGCTGCTGGCGACGTAGGAAGCTCCCTGGTCGCTGCCGGCGCGTTTAAGCGCCATCAGGAAGAAACCGGCGGCCTCGTTGTACTTCGGGGGCTTCGTGGCATGCATCATCACATAGCCGGCA
Organism: uncultured Victivallales bacterium; assembly: GCA_964534535.1. Classification (GTDB taxonomy): domain Bacteria; phylum Verrucomicrobiota; class Lentisphaeria; order Victivallales; family UBA1829; genus CAZHPP01. The sequence continues at coordinate 918 of CAZHPP010000165.1, forward strand.
TAGAAGGGGATCTGCCAGTTGTTGCGGAGATACTCGTTCTTGCAGGCCTTGTTGAGGAACTCGATGGTCTTCTGGGGATCGGCGATCGACATGGCGAGCACGCCGTCGCGGTAGATGACCTCGTTGCTGTTGTCGAGGGCGAGAAGACTTTCCAGTTTGGCGGAAACTTCCTTCACGTTGCGCTCGTCGATCGTGTTGAGGGAGCCGAGATAGTTGACCAGGCGCATCCACTGGACGTCGGACGCGAACTTGTGGAATCCGGCGATGGGGGATTTGCTCAGGCCTTCGCGGTCCGGAAGAAGGTCTCTCTGCTGGGTATTGAGTTTCGTGGCCAGAATCGTGCAGATGAACACGGAGGCGACGAGGATCACGACCATTACGATAAATCTTTTCATTTTCTGTGTCTCCAGTGTATAATTACTTAATGTCCTGACGCTCGAAGATCAGGCTGGCAAGGGAAATGGCAAACGCCGCATAGCAGATTCCCCACAATGTGACCAGTCCGACATAGGACCACGGAATCACCGTATGGTACACGGCGACCGAACGGAAATTGAAGAGTTCGAAATCGGGGAGCAGCCCGCCGTAAAGGACCGGAATGCTGTCCAGCGCGCGGGTGGAGTAGGCGAACCAGACGAAGAGGACCGTGAGAATCGGGGAAAGCACTTCGGGGAAGATCACCGCGAAGAGAACTCCGATCGCGGACATCGGGATGAGCGAAAGAATGACGAGGAGCTGGGTCTGGAACATTTCACGCACGATTTCGAGGTTGAAGATGCGGAAGATCACAAAGGAGCCGACCGCGATCAGACCGCAGATCACGAATCCCGTGACAAAGCACCCGATCATTTTTCCGATCAGGTATTTGTAGCGTCCGAGCGGCTTGGAAAGAAGCGTGGAGGCAATGCCTTCGCGAATCTCCTTCGGAATGTCAAATGTCAGAGAAACGACCACGAGCATGGCGGCAACAGCGTTCAGGACCAGCGAAACGTCCACCATCAGTTCCTTGTGGAGTCCCAGCGAAAGCACATCATAATTGATGGCGCAGGCAACAAGGACCCACACGCATGCCACGAGAAAATAGACTACTTTCATTCGCAGTACATTCATCCATGTGCTGCTTGCGATCGTGATGATCTCATTCATTCATCCGCTCCTTTTTGGGGTTGTTGAGAGTAAGAACCTGAACTAATATAAGCTCCCTTCCGAAAAAATCAAACGTTTTTGCGCTTTTTTTTCACGTTCTCAGGAATGCGTTCTGCTCCACCGTGAATTCTTTTTCAGTCTGGAAAACAGGGGACAGGATGCTGCGGCTGCCCGGACACGGCATCATCAGCGGGCGGCCGTCAGCAAAGCTGCGTCATGGGGCGGAAGCGTGATCGTGCCTGTGAAAGTTTCTCCGTCGAGCAGCTCGACGCATCGCTCCTGCAGCCCGAGTTCGGAAAAGGTCCAGCTTTTTTCACATTCCGTGTCATTGAACAGGGCTGCGGCAGGGTGTCCGTCCAGAATTCCGGAGAAAGACTGCGGCCACTGATTCGGTTGCGTCAGGATCGGTCTCACATTGCGCATGCGCAGATTCCGGGCTTTGGCAAGAAGTCCGAGCCTTTCGGGATCAATCGTGCCGAGATGGTCGCTGGTCAGGGCCACGCCGGTCATGATGGCGGTCAGCACGGAAAACTTGGCTTCGTTCCTGGTATAGAATGCATTGTCCTGACGCGCCATCACAACGTCCGGATCACAGCGGAACCAGCGGTCGAATTTCCAGAAATGCGACAGCGAAATATGCGAGCTCGTGAGGATGTCGCAGGAGCAGACCGGATAATTCAGCCTGCCCGCGTCTGCAGAAAAGTACCGCGACGTGTCGTTGCTCACGCGGATGTTGTCGGCCAGCCCAAGACACGGCAGAAAATGCGCCGAACAGGCCAGCAGGACACAGTCCGGCACGGCGTCCCGGATCGTCTGGAGTCCGAGCCGGAACGCGCTGACCGCAGTCGCCGCCGGATCGTGCCGCAGACCTTCGTACAGCCCGAATCCGAGTCCATCCATCTTGAAATAGGTATAGCCCCACGAGCGGAAAGTCCGGAAAATTTTCACAAGGTGTTCGCGCACTTCCGGAACCGTCGTGTCAAGACAGGCCCATTGGTTGTCGGGCGGAGGAGTCCAACCGTTCTGCGTGACGATTTCCCCTTTTGCGTTTTTGACGAACCAGTCGGGATGCGCCCGGCAGACTCTGCTTGCGGTCGAGGCTGTGAAGGGCATCGTCCAGATTCCGGCTTTCATGCCGGAATCCATGATCTTCTTCGCCGTGACGTCAAGGGGCACCGGCCAGTTCCGATGACGGTCCAGCCAGTCCCCCTGAAGTGTCTGGAAGCCGTCGTCGATCTGAACGTATTCCGCCGCGTACTGCGAACGGTTTTTCGCCAGGGCTTCAACGTTTTCCAGAAGATGCGCCTGCGTGACATCCTTATAATAGTAGTACCAGGTGCAGTATCCGGTCAGATTCCTTGACGCGTCAATCGGCTTTACGCCGTTGCGCTTTGCAGCGGCATCGGCGTATTGAAACAGCAGTTCGCACCAGTCGGAGCCCTCAAGAGTAATGATTTCTTCAGACTGCCGGTCGGGCGCGACGGAATCCTGAACTGCCTCGATCTCGACGATCCGCCTGTTGCGGCAGACCGCGCGGAACGTGGTCATCGAACGGTATGCGGTCAGCGCACCCGCCAGCAGATAATATTTTTTCTCCGGATCGCCGACGACGATCACGTCATTGCTGAAAATTTCTCCCTCCCATTCCGGCAGACAGACAAGCGGAGGGGTCACTGCCATGTTTACCATATTGCATTGGGTATGGTAAACGACCGCGGACGGGGAAAAATCCACCTTGATGGACCCGCGCCAGCAGGACGGGGAATGATTCCAGTTCATAAGTCAGTCTCCCTTTTTCAGTCTTGTTTCACAGACGCGGCAGGATGCGCCGCACAAGTTCAGCTTTGTTTTCCCCGGGTTCGGCGGAAGCGTTCCAGAATCATGGAAAGCGTCATGCCCGTGCCGGGGACTTTCAAATCCGGTGCGATCTCAGCGGAAGGCTCCAGCACGAAGGCGCGCTTTGAAAATTCCGGATGCGGAATCCGGAGTAAAGGAGTGTCAAGCACCAGCCCGCCCATCAGGATGATGTCGATGTCCAGCGTGCGGGAAACATGATGCGGATGCACGTTCGGACGGCCGTTTCCTGCCTCGATCCGCTGTGTCGTGCGGAGAAGCTCCTCCGGAGAGCCGGGCCAGATTCCCAGGACGCTCTGATTGCAGAAATCAGGCGCGCCGGACTCGCAGTCCAGCGCGCCGCTGTGGTAAATTTCTGAAACCCGTTCCGCATCGAATCCGGCGGACCGAAGCGATTCCAGCGCATTGCGGAACGCGCGCTTCACATCGCCCAGATTTCCGCCGAACGAAAGCAGAACGGGATTCGACTCCATCAGAAGTTGAATTTGAACGCGCGGGAGGCGTTCGTGGTCTTCACCATCTTCTCGAAGAGGTCGGCCGGAACGTCCGTGGCAGTCTTGATGACGGCCAGGGCGCGGGTCGGCTTGCCGTTTTCCAGGCACTGCGGGGCGCGGATGTCAAGGATGTTGATCCCGGCAAGTCCGAGCACGCCGGAAAGCTTCGCGATCACTCCGGGGGAATCGGTGTATTCAAAGAACAGGTTGAATCCGACGGGATCCAGATAGAGCCGGTCGAAATCGTCCAGGCGGGAGATCATGAGCCGGTTTTCGGTCACGGTGCCGCGGACGGAGACGCGTCCGCCCTTGCTGTCGGCAAGGTCGATCGTGATGGATTCGCCGTATTTCTTCTTGTCGTCGACTTCGCGGTTGACGAGCTTGACGCCGCGGCCTTCCAGGAACGCGGAGGCGTCCTTGGCGTCGAGATAGGGGTCGAATTCGTTGGAGATTCCGGCGCAGATGGGGGAGAGCATCCACTTGGAGAACTTGTGGAGCGAGCCGTAGAAGCTGGTTTCGATCTTATTGAAGGGATCGTTGACGCCGTGGGCGCACTTGGCAAGCTTGGCGAGGGCGCTGGCGAGCTGCTGGTATTCGGGGTTGAGTCCGTCCGGCACGCCCTTGTTCACCACGCAGGTGGTCACGCCGTCCTCAAAGTAGGCGATCGTCTGTTCGGCGGCGCGCTTGGCGGCGACGAAGTTGGCTTCAAAGGTATTGGCTCCGAGGTGCGGGGCCATGATGTCGGCGACGTCGGCAATGGACTTGGGGCCTTCGGCGTCTTTTTTGTAGACGTCGTTGCAGTAGAGGATGCCCTTTTCGGCCTTGGCCTTGCGGAGGGCCTCTTCGTCGACGATTCCGCAGCGGGCGCAGTTGACGATCACGGCGCCGGGCTTCACGAGGGAGAGCAGCTTGTCATTGACCATGCCGCGTGTGGCATCGTTTTCCGGAATATGGAGGCTGATGACGTCGCAGGTTGAGAAGATTTCCTCGACGGTGGTGAGCTTCACGCCCATCTGGTCGGCGAGGGTCTTGGAAATGACGGGGTCGAACCCGAGGATGGCGACTTCGAAGCCGGAGACGCGCTTCGCAAGGAGGCGGCCGATGTTGCCGAGCCCGATGATTCCGAGCGTCTTGCCGGTGAGTTCGTGTCCCATGAATTTGCTCTTTTCCCATTTTCCGGCGCGTGCGGAGATGTCGGCGGGAACGAGCTTGCGGTAGACGGAAAGGATCATGGCGACGACTTCCTCGGCGACGGCGTTGGAGTTGGCGCCGGGGGTGTTCATCACGTCGATCCCTTTGCGGCGGGCGTACTTCGTGTCGATGTTGTCGAAGCCGGCTCCGGCGCGGACGATCAGTTTGAGTCCGGGCATGAGGTCCATGAGTTCGGGTGTGATTTTTTCGCTTCTCACGATCATGGACGTGGTATCCGCGTTCGCCTTGACGAGGTCGGCGATCGGGGTGTCCTTGTCCTGAACGACGGTATAGCCTTTTGCGCCCAGAATCTGCGCAACGACTTTGTCCAGCTTTGTCGGGATCAGTACTTTCTTCATGTCGTTATCTCCTGTTGTTTGGTTCGTCCCGTTAACATAACACATCCGCGGAAAAATTTCAAGCCGGGATATGAATATTTTTTTCTCTATGTCTGTCGAAGAAATTGGTCAGCTGTATTGCTCTGTGCAAATGGCAACGCAGGGGAAAAGCCTTATTCCCCCGCGCCTGCGCGCTCAGCGCCTCGGCGACTTCTCTTGAGGTCAAAGGCCCCGGGGTGGGGTCAGATTTCGTTTCTGCGCTGCTTGTACCATTCCGGAGTCACGCCCATCTTGAGAATCTTGTAATGGATGATGCGTTCGGAAAGGCCCAGATCGCGCGCGGCGGCGGCGACGTTCCCGGAACTGCGCTTGAGCGCCTCCACGATCAGCTCGCGCTCGAAGGAGGTGACGAGCGTATCGAAGGAGGCCTTGCCTGCGGACTCGGTGCCGGGCTTTTCGCCGGAATCCTCGCCGGTCTGAAGCGAAGGCGGCAGGTCGTAGCCGCGGATCACATCGGCGGTGGAGGTGAGCACGGCGCGCTCCATGCAGTTTTCGAGTTCGCGCACGTTTCCGGGCCAGTGGTAGGACATCAGCATGTTGATCGCCGGGGTGGAAATCCGCTTGATGCTCTTGCCGTGGAGCCGGTTGAACTTTTCGAGGAAGAACTCGGCCAGCAGCATGATGTCGCTGCGGCGGTTGTAAAGCGAAGGCAGATGGATGGGAAAGACGTTCAGGCGGTAATAGAGGTCTTCGCGGAACTTTCCCTCCTCCATGAGCTGTTCGAGATTGCGGCTGGTGGCGGTGATGATGCGCACGTCGACCTTGATTTCTGCGTTGCTGCCGACTCTGGAAAAGCAGCGTTCCTGGATGAAGCGCAGGAGCTTGACCTGGACCGGCAGGCTCAGGTCGCCGATTTCGTCGAGGAAGAGCGTGCCGCCGTCGGCTGCTTCGGCGCGGCCCTTGCGCATGGCGACCGCTCCTGTGAACGATCCCTTTTCATGGCCGAAAAGCTCGCTTTCGATCAGGTTGTCGGGAAGCGCCGCGCAGTTCACGCAGATGAAAGGCTTGTTCTTGCGCTTGCTCGCGGCCACGATCGCGCGGGCCACGAGTTCCTTGCCGGTGCCGGAAGCGCCGCGGATCAGCACGGTGGCGGAGCTGGCGGCGACCTGGGCGATCTGCGTATAGACGGCGCGCATCACGCTGCTGTTGCCGATGATGTCCGGGGGCTTGCGTTCCGTGCCGAGCTCCTCGCGGAGGCGCATGTTTTCGGCCTGGAGCTTTTCATGCTCCTCGTGTTCCTTGAGGCAGACGTCGACCGCCTCGGCGGTGATCGCGGCGACCGTTTCCAGGATCCGCAGGATGCGCTTCAGGTCGACGTCGCTCGAGACCTTCTTGTCGATGGAAAGCGTGCCGATGATCTGTTCGTGGTGGATGACGGGCACGCAGAGGAACGCGATGTTCTTTTCGCCCTTGCGCGCAAGCGTGCGTCCCAGGAATTCGGGTTCGGCTGAAATATCCGGAATGATGCGGGACTCTCCGGTTTCTGCGACGCGGCCCGTGATTCCTTCGCCGATCCGGTATTTTCCGCGCTTCGTCTCTTCATCCGTGAGCCCGTTCGCGGCCTCGATGAAGAGCATGTCCCCGCGCCGGAGCGTGAAGGTGCCGCGCAGGAGCCCCATTTCGCGGTAAAGGATGTCGAGAACGGTCTTGAGCAGATTCGTGACGCTGCGCTCGTGGACGACGGCGCGCGCGATTCTGTTCAGCACCACCAGTTCAATGTCGTTCTGAAGAGTCATTGGTACAGCCGTTTTTATAGTAATATACACGAACGGAGCGGAAAAACAAGAACCCGCGGCAGGAGATTTCGGGATTTTTCCGCGCGGGCGTTGACTTTCCCGGCGGATGAATGTACATTATGAGTCATTATTCAAAAGGACTGAAAGCGAATATGAAGAACAGAATTTCTATGAGAAAAATCCAGCCGGCCATTCCTTGGCCGAAGCTCAGGGAAGACGGCTCATTCGGCGGGGAACCGATCATTCTGGACTCACGGAAAGACCTTCTCCGTGACCGGGGCG
>CAZHPP010000166.1:0-7991 GCA_964534535.1 uncultured Victivallales bacterium
CTTGAAAAACTGTAAAGATGTGATATAGTATGCGGCTTGAAATGAACAACAGCATCGGAGGTGCGCTATGCCAAAGTCCGCGACCGGCAGAAAACATATCAAGAACAAGCTGACCAAAGCGAAGAAGCAGTTTTACATTGATCTTCTCATGAAGGCCAGAAACGAGTTCAACAGCCAGGTCCGTTTCCACGCCGATGAAGCTCTGACCGCAGAAAAGGATTCCGCCTGCGAACGCGCCGGAATGGCCACTCACATGGCCGATCTCGGCAGCGACAACCAGCGCCACGACCTTGAGCTCGGGCTGATGACCTCCGAAGTGGACGTGCTCGAAATGATCGACGAGGCGCTCCAGAGACTTGAAAACGACGAATACGGCGTGTGCCTGGACTGCGGCGGGCTGATCCCCGAAGCCCGGCTGGCCGCCAAGCCGTATGCCCGCTTCTGCACGAACTGCAAGTCCAAGCGTGAAGAGTTCGAAGACCCCTCGCGCAGAAGCCGGTAAGCCCTGAGCCGCATGGATTCATCCTCCATCGGCGGAGCCCGTTTCAGTGCCGCGACGATCTGCGCCGCGGCGCTTTCGTTTGTATGCTACGGCCTTGACCAGCTTACCAAGGCGGTTATTGCCGGACACGTCGCGTTCGGCGACAAGATCGTCGTGATCCCCGGATTCTTCAACATCACCTACATCACGAATCCGGGCGCGGCGTGGGGAATCTTCCACGGCCGCAAATATCTTCTTCTGCTGATTTCCGTTGCGGCATTTGCCGCCGTGGTGGTGTTCTTCCGGCGCATCTGCGAGGGATGGCCGGAGCGCGCCTACGCTCTCGCGCTGATCTGTTCCGGGATCGCAGGAAACTGCACCGACAGGCTTTTCCGCGGCGAAGTGGTCGACTTCATCGAGCTCCACGCCGCCCGGTTCTTCTACTGGCCCTCGTTCAACGTGGCCGATTCGTGCATCACGGTCGGCGTCATCATCTTCATTGCCTCCTCGATCTTCAGGCCCGACCTGAAGAAAATGAAATGAGTTCCGGCGTGCGGCGCTTCCCCGTCATCATGGGGCCGACCGCGTCCGGGAAATCCGCGCTGGCGCTCGAACTGGCCGGACGGCTCGGCGGCGAAATCATTTCGCTTGATTCCATGCAGATTTACCGCGGACTCGACTGCGGCACGGCCAAGCCTTCCACGGAGGAACGGAAGCGGATTCCGCATCACCTGATCGACATTCTGGAACCGGCGGAGCGTTCCGACCTGTTCACCATTGCGGAACTGGCGGAAAAGGCGGTTTCGGAGATCCGGTCGCGGGGAAAGCTCCCGATTGCGGCAGGCGGAACCGGGCTTTATGTGCGTGCGTTCGTCTACGGTCTTGACAATGTTCCCGCCGATCCGGAACTTCGCCGCAGACTCGATTCCGAGTTCGATTCGGATTCCGGCTTCGAGAAGCTGAAGGTCATCATGGAGGAAAAATCTCCGGCCGATTATGAGCTATGGAAGGCGCACCGCCGCAAACTGATCCGCGCGTATGAAGTGTTCCTGCTGACGGGCGGTTCCATGGCGGAGCGGCTCCGAGCGTGGAAGGAACACGGCCCGCGGGCCGATGCCGTTCAGTTCGTGCTGGAATGGCCGCGGGAGGAGCTCCGGAAACGCATTGAGGAGCGATGCCGGACCATGCTCGAAAACGGCTGGATCGAAGAGACGGAACGGCTGGAACAGCAGGGATTGTTCCGGACTCCGACGGCCTGGCAGGCGCTCGGATATCCGATCATTTCGGAATATCTTCACGGAAAGGTTCCGCGCGAGAAGCTGCCTGAGCTTATTTCCAATGCCACATGGCAGTTCGCGCGGCGCCAGATGACCTGGTTCCGCGGACAGCACCGGGAGGCAATCCCGCTGGCGATGCCGCGTCCGCTCCGGGAACTCGCGGTGGACGTGGAGTCTCATCTGGCGTGAGGCCGGCCGGGATTTTCAGCCCGCATTGATTGCTCCGCATTATGCCAGGGACAGACTCGGATCGCGGAAGCACAGCCGCGGTGCTTCAGCTTTTCAGGAGCTTTCGTGAGGCAAGCTCCTGAATCATGGCCTTGTGGAGGGGCGACATCAGACTGTAGGCGCCGTCCACAATCATCGTTTCGATGTATTCTTTGGAAATTTTTTCCTTTTCACCCAGGAAGAACGTGAATTCGCCCATGATCCGGCGGAGGTATGGATTGTAATAGGCCTTCGGGAAGATCTTGTTGAGGTTCCAGTCATTGCAGAACTGATGAACCCAGGGGTCGCCGGCGATTTCCGGAACGTCCTTTCCCAGGGAAAGGGCCCTGAGCTGAATGTAATTTTCCGTGACGATGAAATGGACCATCATGTCGCGGCCCTCATCATCGTCATAGGTTGCCACAAAATTGCCGTCATCGTCGACGCGGTGCATGATTTCGTGCTTGTCAAGAAGTGCCCTGAAGTCGTCTTTGATGCTCATGATTCGAGTTCCTTTGTCTTTTTGGGTCCAATTTTAAGCGCCTGCCCGGCTTCGACGAAGAAATGCCAGCTGGAAGAAAGCATTACGCCGATGACGCGGTCGCGGATGAAATCGTTGGAGGAATGCCGGTCGAGCGGCAGGACCCAGTCGGCGACCAGAATGTTCTTGAACGGGTCGACGTAGGCCCTGGGGAAGTTTTTGCGGCTGTTCCATTTGTTGCAGAAGAGGAGGGCGTCGCTGATCTGGGTGTTTTCGAGCGTCCAGTCCTCGACGATGCTGAAACCGTGAAATTTTTCGATGTCGCGGTAGATCACCACGAGCACATCGCGCCGGAAATCGTCGTCGCGTTCCAGAATGCCCATGAAGCAGTTTTCCTCCCGGTCGCAGCGGTGGCAGAAATGGAGCTGGTCGAGCATCCTGCGGATGCGGGAACCGTCGATTTCCGCCTGAAGCTTCTGAGAGCTTTCGGAGCCGCTGCGCACGAACGGCAGGCAGATTCCGGCGAAAAAAGATCTGAGTGTTTCCAGCATGTCGACTCCGTATGTTTTATTGTGTCTTCAGAAAGAATATACATCGGATCGGTAATTTGTAAAGACGGATTCCGTTAAAAAAATTGCAACCCGGGTTTGAACTGGAAAGATTCATGGATTATATTACACCCAATCGGAGAATTTGATGTATAAGAAAATCCAGCGCGGACTTTCCGTGGTCCTGACCGTCCTGATTCTGGTTGTGCTCGGCTTTTCGCTGAAGCTGTTCTGGCCCGCCATGCACCGCAGCCAGGAAGTCGAGGCGGAGTACAATCGTCTTCGGGAAGAGTCCGACCGCAAGACCGCCGAGTGCATTGAACTCAACCGGGAGGTCCACGACCTCGAACATTCGCCGGAAGCGATCGAAAAGGTTGCCCGCGAACGTTTCAACTTCTGCCGCGAAGGCGAAGTCATCCTGCGCTACGACAAGTAAGCGCTTCCTCCGTTCCCTGCATGGAACGGCACGCAGATTCCCGCAGACCGCGCGTTTTATTTTTTCCATGCCCTTGAATTTTCCTCCTTCCGGAGATAAACTATCGCCGTCCCCCGAAATCAGGAAACGTTCCAAAATATGGAAGGATTGCAGAAATGAGTCTCGTAAAACATCTCGACTCCACCAACTTCGAAGCCGAAACCGCCTCCGGAATCGTCCTCGTGGACTTCTGGGCCGAATGGTGCGGTCCCTGCCGCATGCTCGCTCCCGTTCTCGACAAGCTCGCGGAGGAAACCGAAGGCAAATATACGATTGCCAAGGTCAACGTCGACGAAGCCCAGGACATTGCCAAGCGCTTTGCCGTGCGCAGCATTCCGGCGCTCTTCGTGCTGAAGGACGGCCAGATCGCCAAACAGCTTCCCGGAGTTCAGGACAAGTCCGCGCTTCTGAAGGCGCTTGAAAGCGTCTGATGCCCCCGGAAATTCCCGAATTTCTTGCGGATTTTTTCACCGGAAAGCGGCTCCTCTGCGGTTTCAGCGGAGGAGCCGACAGTTTTTCTCTGCTGATTCTTCTCCATTCCCTGCGGGAGAAACGGCAGTTTTCCCTTCAGGCGGTCCACTTCAATCACGGGCTCCGCGGCGCGGAAAGCGATGCGGATGAATCGTTCTGCCGGGAACAGTGCACTGCCAGCGGAATCCCGCTCACGGTGATCCGTCTGAACGTTCCCGCCGCATCCGATTCCGGCGAAGGAGTCGAATCCGCCGCCCGCAGGCTCCGCATGGAACACTGGCGGACCCTTGCTTCTTCGGGCGGCCCTCAGACCGTTGTTGTGCTCGGACACAATTCCGGCGACCGGATCGAAAACGTGCTTCTGCGGCTGTTCCGCGGCTCCAATTCCGGCGGACTTTCCGCCATGCGCGCCCTTGCGGAAATGGGAGGGATCACGATCGCGCGGCCGCTCCTGGACTTTTCTCACGCCGAACTGGAAGCCTTCCTGCGGGAGCACGGCCTGACCTGGCGCACCGATTCCACCAATCTCGAGTCCGAATACGGACGCAACTTTCTCCGCAACCGGCTGCTGCCGCTTGCCGCGGAAAAGTTTCCGTATGCCGCCGCGGGAATCCTTCAGTCCGCACGGGTCCTTGAGGAGGACGCCGATTTTCTGGAAAAGACGGCGGAATCCGAGCTGAAAAGCATGGCGGACTCCGGCGATTTTTCGCCCGCGCGCTGGAAGAGCCTGCATCCGGCGGTCCTGTGCCGCGTCCTGCGGAACTGTGCAAAGCCCGGAACCGCCGGCGCATTCATTCCGAATCACGAATTCATTGCGCGGTTCGGGGAGATGCTGCGGAACCTTCCGGAGTCCGGAGTCCGGCGGCTCGACCTGCCGGAGTTTCCGGGACTCGCGTTCTTCTTTTCCCGGGAGAGAATCACGCTGGAGCGGTTCTCGCCGGAAGCCGACGGCGTTCTCTGGCACCTCGGGGAACGCAGCGGATTCGAACTTTCCGGCTGTCGTTTCTCCGTCCGTGAAACCGTCTGCGGAACCATCCCGGAAACGGCGTCCGCGGCGCTGTTCGATGCGGAACGGTTTCCGCGGGAAATCCTTCTGCGCGTGAAGCGTTCCGGCGACCGCATGATTCCGTTCGGCGGAACGGTCCCGGTTTCGCTCCGGAAACTTTATTCCGACTCGAAACTCCCGGTTTACGAGCGTGCCACGCTTCCTCTGTTTGTGGATCCGGTGTCCGGCGCGATTCTGTGGATTCCTGGGGTGCGGCGCAGTGCGTCCGCACCGGCGGTCCCGGGACGCCCGGCGCTCGAATTCCATTTCGAAAAAAAACTCCTGTGAAACAGGAGAGACGCGCAAAAATTCAATTTTTTGCGCAGGGTGCAGGGCTCTTCAAGTCCTGCCGAGGGTTGAAGGGGCGAGCAGCCCCTTCATGAAATGCACGTGGGCGTCAGTTCCGTTCGAACGTCACGGCGAACGCGGCCGACCCGGGAGAATTCTTTGCAAGAGTCAGAACGCCGCCGCGCCAGAGGGCCGGAGTCGGAGTCATGTCATGCACCGAATCCAGGATCACGGCGGAAACATCGGCGTTTTCCATGCCGTCCACGCGGATCGAAAGGACCGGTTCCTCGCCCCGGTAGTCGCTCACCAGGAGACGCCCCGTTTTCCCGTCATCGGAAACTGCTCCGAGCACATAGACGCTTCCGCAGGCGGATTTTGCCCGGATTCTTTTGCTGAAATGGAAATTCAGGTCCCCGAACATGCGCATGGAGAAATAATTTTTGTTGAGGATGTATGTGAAGTCCCGGAAGCCCCATGTGCTGTCGATTCCGGCGCCGTAATAGCAGGCTGCGTCGAGCGGGGAATCCTGCCATCCGGTGAGGACGGCCAGGTTGAATGCGGCGGAATCGATTCCCTGCAGGCCTTCGGGGCCGGTCATGGCGCTGCGGAAGCCGTCCTCGGTCACATGATGGGCGAGGCTGGACCAGGTTGTTTCGAAGTAGTGCCATTCGGTGATGTGGAGTTCGATCTTTGGGAAGCCGAGGGAATCGGCAAGTTTCCGGGCTGCGGCTGGTTCGGCGATCATGTTTTTTTCGTCTGCGGAATAGTTGTGCCAGGAGAGGAAGTCCGGCTCGGTTCCGGCCTTCCGGCACGCCTTCAGCAGAGAACCGAGGCTCTCCGGATTGAAACTGCAGTAGGCGGGGCCGCCGACGCGCAGTTCCGGGAATTCGCTTTTCAGGCGTTTCAGGACGATTGTGAAGAACCGTTCGAATTCGGCCTGCGTGCCGCACCACATGGTGGGGCCGTTCGTGGCTTCGTTCCAGATTTCCCAGTCGGGAATGTCGTACCGGAATCCATTGGCCCAGCCGCGGGTGTAATGCCGCACGATTCCGGCGAGGACTTCGGCATATTTTTCAAAGTCTTCCGGCGGGAAGGTGTTGAAGTGGCGCGAACCGGAATGTTCGATGCTGGTGCCGAGACGGTAGTATATCTTTGACCCGGCGTCCTGACAGATCCGGATGATTTCGTCCGTGGAGTCGAAATAGTAATTCGAGGGATCTTTCGGGTCAAGTTTCATGAGCGGAAAAATGAAATGGGTGTCGATCATGCGCTGGCCGGGATTCCAGAGCGGCCAGTCGTGCGTGCGCGACTGCGTGAAGTGCATTTTCTTGTAGTTTTCCGCAAAATCGATGTATCCGCGGCTGGCGAGGTTCGGGGCTGCGTTCGACCCGTGAATACGTTTTTTCAGGACTCCTGCGGACTTCGTGAAATCGGCCGTTGCGTGAAATTCCTGTTCCATGGAATGACTCCTTGTTTTATCTTGCCTGGCGGGAAATTGCATTCTCCCGCTTTTTCTGTATATTATACAGCAGAACGGGATTTCGGCAAGAAGCATTTCTGCCGAAGTATTTCGTTATTCTGCCAAAATGAAAGGATCGGCACATGGAACTTCCGCACGTCTACACACTTCCGGAAAAACGCCTGTTCCCGTCGCCGTGCCGCCTGAAGGCGGTGGGCTGGATGCCGCACCACATTTACATTCACAGGGACACGCATCTTCCGGACTGCTTTGTCTGCATCACGTCCAACAGCGAAAGCGATTCGGAATGCCGGATCGGCGGGCGTCTTGAGCGGACCGCCGCGGGGAGAGGCCCTCTCATGAATCTGCTGCTTCCGGGCACGGTGCTTGACACGATCCGGGCATCGTATCACGACGAACTTTTTTTCATCTATCCGCCGGAGTGCGCGGAAACCCTGCGGAAGTTTCCGTTCCGGGACGAACCGCTGCCGTTTTCCTTTACTCCTGCGCTGGAGGCGATCATCGCGCAGATTCATCTGGAGCTGCCCAATCTGGAGATTCCGGGCGTATCCGACCGGCTCGACCAGCTGGCGTTCCGGCTGATTTCCGAAATTTTTCTGCAGGGGATGCAGAGCGTCCGGGAGGATGCCGCCAGCCGCATGAAGATTCATTCGATCGCCGCGGAACTCCTGAGGGGAAAGCCCCTTCCCGCGCTTCTGAAGAACAGCGGATTCAGCATGCGGACCTTTTACCGCGAGTGGGAAAAGGTGTTCCCTGTACCGCCGAACCGGTACTGTCTGGAGCATCGGCTGGAATATGCGTGCGCGCTGCTGACGGGGAGCGCGCTGCCGCCGGGCGAGATTGCGCGGCGGTGCGGCTTTTCAACGACGGTCTGTTTCTACCAGCAGTTCCGGAAGCGGTATCACATGGCGCCGCTGGCATTCCGCCGGAGCGGGCGTACGCGGATTTTCCCGTACGGCGCAGGGGCGGAGTAAGCGGAGCGGATTGCATTCCTGTCTCTGCCGGTCAGATCCAGTTATTTTACGCGGCCCGTATAGGCGTTTGCCGCGGCATTGTCGATGACATATTGGAAGAATTTCTTCTCAGCCGATGAACGCGCGGCATCCCACGGACGCGGAGTTCCGCAGAGCTGTACGGCCCAGAGCTTCAATTCCTTGCGGTGCCAGCTCACCATCCCGTCTGGTCCCCCTGCCCCGCCGTGCCCGATCCCAGAACCCTCCCTGCCTTCCGCCGGAGCG
>CAZHPP010000167.1:0-7976 GCA_964534535.1 uncultured Victivallales bacterium
GCGGTCAGATCGTCCGGCGGGATCTGGATCACGTCGGCGGGGTTGAATTTCCGCAAAGGTTCCGGAAGCGGCGGAGCGGAGACGGAGGTCCTGTCCAGATAAAGAGCTTCCAGACTTTTTTTCAGCGGCGCGAACGGAAGACCTTCGCCATAGGACTGTGTGTTGCGGGTGTTCCGGAGAAATTCCTTCAGAACGGCGGCGGGAATC
The DNA here is from genome assembly GCA_964534535.1 of uncultured Victivallales bacterium. Lineage (GTDB taxonomy): Bacteria > Verrucomicrobiota > Lentisphaeria > Victivallales > UBA1829 > CAZHPP01. Next base: position 208 of record CAZHPP010000167.1, read on the forward strand.
TCTTTTGCGGAAGCAAACCGTTTCGGCGTCTCCGGGTGCATCAGAAAGGCAAAGTCGATTGCCGTTTTTGCGGTCCGGACGCGGTCTGCATATTTTCCGGCGGATGCGGCAAGGGCTTTTTCCATCAGCCCCCGCGCCTGTTCCATGGTGTCATAATCAAGCCATTCGGAAGCGGGAGAAGACCATTTGAGGATGAAATCCGGCGTCTTCCTGCGGTCGACCTTCATGAGAGAAAGATACTGCTTCAGGAACGGGAATGCGGCTTTTCCGTAATAACCGGCGAGAAACTCGTCTGTGAGTTTCTGTTCGTCAAGATCCGGGTTCCAGAGCAATTTTGCATTCAGCCATGCGCGGAGAGGCGCAAAATCTGCTTCGTTTCCGCCGCCCCATGACTGATTGAATGCCGCAATGGTGCCGTGATCCCGGAAACTCCGGAGGTCTGCGGAAAGGTTTCCCCATGCGGGATTCGGCGCAAGATGGTTGGCAAAGAGAGAGACGTAGTTCCAGATCATGAGCTTCCCTGCAATACGGCTCCACGATTCCAGTTCCTGCCGGAATTGCGGATTGCCGTTTCCGCACATCGGACGGCTGAAATCCCCGTGCGTGCAGAGCATCACAACCACATTGTCATTGGGGCGGATGTTCTTCGGGGCTTCGGCGGAATAGTCGTAGGCCAGAGTTACAGAAAGGACATCAGGAAATTCGTTTTTCAGCGCGGATGCCGCCTCGTTGACACAGTCCAGAATGAGTCCGGACTGCTTCCCTCCGAACTTCTCCGCAAGCGCCCGGCAGGCGGCGCACCGGCAGAACGACGGATTGTCGTCCTGACTGACGGAGATCATGCGCGTCCCGGGATTTCCCTTCAGCCGACCGCGGATGTTTTCGATCAGTTCCTTCCGCATCGCCCTGCTGCTGAGGCACAGCTGGTTGCCCCACGGGCGGCGCATCCCGTCGATTTCCGAATAGAACTCCGGGTGGCTCTTGCCGTATTTCTCCGGCGGAAGCAGCGAACTGAACGTGTGGCAGAATCCGAGAACGGTCTCGTGTCCGCCCCATTCTTCCGGGATGATGTTCCAGTGCCCGTTGATTTTTCTCCTGACGGCGAAACCCGGATTGCGGCGCAGGGAGAAAAACGAGCATTCGCGGACGCGGAACGGCGGCGCATAACGGTAATCGAGTTTCTCCGGCAGGGTCAGTTTCTCCGGGAGAATGGTCTCCTCCGGCGCAAGGAACCGGACGCCGCAGGAGTCTTCCAGAAAGGTGAATACGGCGTAAAGCGAACCTCTCGGACGCGCACCGCTCAGGTAGAAGTCGTTTCCCTTCCGGACCATCAGGATTTCATCAGGTTTCAGACCGGAAAAGTCCCTGAGCCCGAACGCTGCCGCGGCGGCCGATGTCTGCCCGATGTGGAACGTGGCGGAGGAGCCTTTTCCTTCCGCGGAGACGGCGCATGCTTTCCCTGAAATTCGGGTCAGGCAGTCCGCGAGTTCGGACGCTGCCGTTTTTTCGGCGGCGGGTGCGTCGGCTGGAACGTTTACGGCGAGTTCGGCTGCGTTCAGCGCGGCTGCGGCAAGAAAGCAGAGAATGATCGTTTTGAGCATTTCAGTTCACCATTGAATGTCTGTTGTATTCCATGTGCGGTAAGGGAAAAAGCTGTACGGTTCGCACCATGCCCGCCAGTCGGAGACGGTCAGAAACATGTTCACGCTTCCGGCGTGTCCGTCCGCGTAAAGATGGTTGTTGCGGGAGTCATGCGGGTGGAAGGAATTCGTAATGTCGGAGGCCGCGGTTACCATGAAACGCCGTTCGCCGTCTGAAAAATAGCCTTCCATCAGCGTGACGTAGCGGGAAGGCGACTTCGCCCGTCCGAGCTTGCGCGGGTGGTACCCTGCCGTGCCTTTCATGAAATAGTCATAATCGCCGAGCCTGCGGTTGTAGGCGTAAGTCGTCACGCGTTCGCCGTCTTCATTCGGCGGAACCTTGTAGAGCAGGGAATCGCAGAGCAGAATTTTCGGCGCCATGGAAATCTGGGTGAATTTCCCTCTTCCCAGGCGGAGGTTGATGTCCCGCAGCCAGAAGCGGACATAGCTGCTGTTGAAATAGGAAAGCGGCATATAGCCGTCGTTGTCTTCCGAATAGTAGAGGAACATCTTGCCGGTTTCCCGTTCGTTGTTCAGACATCCGGCGGCCCTGGCTTTTTCCCTGGCCTTGTTCAGAGCCGGGAGCAGCATTCCGGCGAGGATCGCGATGATCGCAATCACGACCAGGAGCTCGATCAATGTAAAAATTTTCCTGTTGTTCTGCATTTTTATTCTCCTGCTCCAATGTTGTATGAAATTCGTCCGATTCCGACTGCATTGTTCTTCATGGCGTCCAGCAGCGTCTCCGCCGCGAGGCCCGCGAAAGCGAGAAGATCAATGTCGTAGAAAATCACATCGGGAAGCGGAAAGCACATCATCAGCTGACGGTTGCGGACCACCCATGCCCGGGGCAGGGCGTTCTTCGGAAGCGCCAGCACAAGCGTTCCGAACATCCACTGAGCCACAATGTCATCGAAGCAGAGGAGAGCGTCCGGACGTTTGGAGGCGGGCATGGCAATGACCCTCTCTGCCAGTTGTCTGCCGTCTTCGGCCGTACAGACCGGAAAGACGGAATCAGGCTTTCCGCCGAGCTCAAGAAACAGCGGTTCCAGATATTTCCGGATCGCGCCGGGGAGCTGGAGTCCGATTCTTCCGCATCCGGCCGCGGAGGCTTCCAGGTACATTTTCCGCAGGACGTCTTCCTGATTCAGGAAGACTCCGTCAGGAGAGATGCCGGTCGACCCGCAGAAAAGGGTCGGAATCTTCCGCCGGCGGAGAAAGTCGAGAGCGGGCTTCTTGAAGTCGTCCAGATGGATCATTCCGTGAATTTCGCCGTCCTCGATGGAACGGCGGAGCCCGGGAAAGTCGTCGAGCGTGAAATCGAAGGGATTGTCGGATTCGCGGCTGGAATACCCGAAGATGTTGACCCGGCATCCTTCCCGCACGAGCCGCATCTGGAGGGCGCCGAGCAGGGTGCTGTAATAGGGCGAGCCTTCCACATGCCGCGCAGTGATCCCGACGACGCGTCCCGCATGGCCGTCCGCATTGGGGTCGATCACGTAGACTCCGACCTTGTCGCGGACTTCGAGCACACCGTCGTTCCGCAGGGCGTGGATGGCGGAAAGCACGGTGACGCTTCCGCAGTCGAACGTCTTGCGGAGAAAGGCCTGCCCCGGGAGCTTGTCGCCTTTTTTCAGTCTGTTGTCCCGGATGAACCGGACCAGCAGCTGTTTTGTCTGTTCCATTTTCGAATCAGCCATGACTGCCGCTTTCTAATCTGTAAACTGTCTTTAGTTTAATTATACCACATTTCTGAAAAATGTCAAGGAGCAGAATTGAAAAATAACAGTTTTTTTGATATGCGATGTGCGGTCCGTCCGGTGCGCAGGATGAATCTGTGTGCGTGCGGCCCCGGTCGCATGGAATTCGTTCCGCAGAGATTCCGTGCCGCCTTCCGTACCCGTCTTCCCTGCGCGGAGAATCCCGATCCGGCCGCAGTGTCCTGGATATTGCGGAAAGAAGCGGATGAAACATGATGTGCCCGGGAGAAACAGCACAGGCATCATCCATTCGCGGCTCATATCAGGGAATGCCCGGGAAGTGCGGCTGAACCTGCTTTCACGGACATGCCGGTTTCAGAGTCAGGGAAATTCGACCTCCGCTGCAACGAACCAGTGATCGCTGGGGAATATGCCGTCCTCTTCCGTTTTAACGATTCTTGAATTCAGAAACCGGGATTTTCCTTTTGCAAGGATGTAGTCCATGCGTCCGCATCCGCAAACCGCGGGATCGCATCCGTTCCAGGCATTGCCCACGAATCCGTGGAAGGTCGTCTCCATGCTCCAGTTCAGGGAATCCCGCCAGCCGGCGTCCTTCAGCATGTGAAGGGCTTCGCCGGAAGGATCGCTGTTGAGGTCGCCCGTGAGGATTTGTGGAATGGTTTCCGGCCATGCGGCGGAATCTTCCAGAATCATTCGGGTCTGTTCCTTCCTGGCTTTCCCGGAATGATGGTCGATGTGCGTGTTGGCGATGCGCACAAGACGGCCTTCCGCGCCGAGAAGAACGAAATTGAGGAAACGGACGCATTCGCTTTCCCAGCTTTTGGACCCGGGGACATGCGGAGTTTCGGACAGGAAGAACCCGCCCCGTCCGGCGAGCCTGAAGCCGCGCCGGAAGAAAATGACGTTTTCCGGGTAGTAGTTCCCGGGAAAGGAGTTCATCCAGAAGGAATCGTATCCGGTCCGGAACGCGGAGTCGAGGCTGTACAGCTGGTCGTTGTGGCATTCCTGAACGCAGATCACGTCGGGGGATTCGCTCCGGAGCGTTTCGATGCAGAGATCTTTTCTCCGGCTCCAGGAGCGTTTCCCGTGATCCGGCATGGAACTGAAGCGAAGATTGCAGGTGAGAATTTTCATGAGAGATCTTATTGCCGTGTTTGGATGTTCAGAAGAAGCATTCCGAAAGGCGCAATTTCCAGCTTTCCCGGGTCCGCAGGCTTTCCCGTGAGAAGATCGCTGAAGGAAAGCGCGTTTCCCAGACCGAGTTTTTCACGGTCGATCCCGAGTGAAATCAAGCGCGGTGAATTCTGCCAGTTCCCGATGACGGCAAGCGCCCTGCCGCGTTTCGGAAGACGGAATACGCTCACATGAACGTCCCCGTCCTTCGGAACGATGATGTTCTGCCGCCGGTAGCCGAAGAATTCCAGAGACTCGTCCCGGTATCCCCACTGGTCCAGCTTTGCGTAAATGCCGGAAACATATCCCTCGTCGAGCCAGCCGTTCCAGATGATGGCGTCGTGGAGCAGCGCAAGCAGGACGAATTCATCATTGTACGGTTTGTGGTAACGGTCTTTTTTCGGGCCGATTCTTCCGAGGTTTGCCCCGGCCATGGGAACGCCGGCAAGAGTACCCATGTAATAGACCTGGTATTCGTCCAGCGGATAGAGCTTCAGATAATTGGGTTCGGTCACGATGCGGTGTTCCAGTTCCTCGCCTCCGCTGAATGCATCGACGAACGCATTGAGTGCGGAGCAGTTTCTCGCGGAGGTGTGGGCCCAGATAAAATATTCGCGCTGATTGTGATTGCCTGCATGGATCAGTGCATAGAGCCGCTTCATGTATTCGCGCATTCCGCGGACAGGCCATGTGAGGGAAGCTTCGCCGGTTTCGTCGTCAATGTATCCGCAGCCGTGCCGGGGATTGAAGCAGTTCACTGCGCCGAGGCTGTCCACATAGACGGCTTTCAGTCCGTTCTTTGTGAGATCGTCCACGCAGCAGAGAATGAAATCCGTGAAGCTGGAATTGGGACATTCCGGGTAGCAGTTGTAGGGATTTTCCCATTCTTTCTGGAAGACCTTGAATTCCGTGGATTCCGTGCTGACGAGGAACGGATTGAGATACAGGGAAAAGGCCGATCCCTGCTTTTTTTCTTTTTCCACAAGTCCGCGGAATGTTTCCATGGATTTGAAGATGGGGGTGAAGAACCCGCCGTCGCCGGAATATTTTTTCGTGGTTTTCCGGGCCAACCCCCACCGTTTCATGATTTTCCTGGGGGACAGCTGGCCGATTCTCCAGGAACGGAACCATGGCGGAGCCGGCTTGACCGGATTCGCCTGAATGGCAAACCCGTACAGGAACGGACGGTCGAGCCTGACTTTCCGGTCGATCAGGTGGATGCGCCATTCCACGCCCTTTCCCTGCGGCAGAAGTTCGAACGTCCGGCCGGCATCCGCGTTTCTCCATGACCGGAAAGATTCGAGCATGAAGCTGAGGCCCCCGTCGAGATTTCCGACCCAGATGCAGGGAAACCGTTTCAGAGCCAGGGGAACCGTGAGCCTTCCGGCCTGCTTTTCACGGGCGAAATAATGCGCGTTGAAGAATTCGGCGATTCCCGGGGCGAGGGACATCGACAGCGTGAGGTCGCTGACTTCGACCGGTTCTTTTGAATTCACAGCGAGATCGTACCAGAGAAAACCGTCGTATTCCAGCTTCGCGGTTCCCGTGAAGGTCAGCGGTCCCGCGGAAGCCTCAAACTTCATGACGGTGCGGTCTGGCCGGCGTTCGACGGGCGTAAAACGGAAATTGTTCACCGCGTATTTCTTTCCGCCGGCCGTCACGCTGAGTTCAGGAGGCGCTGAAAAGAGTTCTTCCTTCTGGGAAACAATGCTTTCCGGAAGCAGCGTCTTCCCGAACCGATGGGTGCGTCCCCAGACGGAGAGTTCGCTGCCGTTCGCCCTGATCGGCGTGAACGGCCAGAGGACGCCTGCATCCGCGCCGGGGTGTTCCCTGAGCCAGCGGGGCTGTCCGATGTGATGGTAGCTGTACGGATATTTCAGGAGTTCGCGTCCGGTCCTGTCGCGGAAGACGAGTTCAATCGTATAATCTCCGGATTTCAATCCTTCCAGGGAGAATTTTCCCCTGGCGACGGGAAGTCCGGCGAATTTTACAGTTTTTCCTGCGAATGTTCCTTCGACGGAAGCCGCACTGCCGGTCAGTCGGTTGGCGGAAACATCCGTGCTGAGCGTGAGGGTGTTGCTCTTGAGATCGGTATCGTCCGTGATGCGGAATTCATCCTTGAATGTCAGCGGGAAGTCCTGAACGTAGAACGGTTTGGCTGCGCCGCGTTCGGAGGCCGTAAGGCGAAGGAGCGAGGAGCGCACGCCGCTCATGGGATTTGCATATTCAAACCGGTGCGAGCCTTCCGCCGGGATCGAAGCGGAAAGATTCCGGGTCTCGATCGGGGCGAGTTCCGAGGAAAGCAGTTCGACCCTGAAATCGACGTCTTTCGGCGACGCGGAAGTGTTGTTCACCTGAAACGTCAGCGCCAGTTTCCTGTGGAACAGCTGAGTATAGTCCAGCGTCAGACGCCCGGAAAGACCTTTCCGCGTAAACTTCATTGTGCCGAGTTCCGACATGAGAGTACCAGCCCTGAACGGAGAAACGCGGCTGAACAGAATATCCCGGTTCGCAATCCGGTCGCGGGCAAAGTTGACTCCCCACTCCATGCCGTCGCGCTCTTTCGAACCCAGTTCGGAAAGAGGTATGGCGGCCTCGATATTGAGATACCCTTCATAAATGCCTGCCTTCACAGTCCAAGCGCCGTTCCATTCCGCCTTCGCGTTTTTCTGGTCGAAGATTGCGCCGCGGCTGTTGAAGATGCCCTGGAAGAAATCTCCCTGCTTCATGGTGTCTGGACGGAGGAGCAGTTCGGCCGCATCGTCGCTGTAGACGGCAGAATCGCGTTTTGTGCATTCGGCCCGGAGCGTGGTCGCGCCGGGCAGCTTGAATACATAGCAGACGTAAAGTTTCCCATCCCGGAATCCTGCATAGACGTCGCTGCTGTTTGCTGTTTCCAGCGCTTCGCTTCCGATGAATCCGCCCAGTTTTGCGGCGGAACTCCATTCGCGCTCGTCGAACTCGCCGTCGATTTTCGGAACGGAGCGCAGAAGCGGAAGCTGGAAGCGCGTCGGACGGAGCGATTCCATGGAAACGGATTTTTCCGCAGGCCGTTCCGCAAGATAAAGCTGCTTCATCTCCTCTTCCGAAAGGGCACATCCGTACATCCGCAGCGAATCGAACGCCGTGGCGTTTTTCCGGTCTTTCGGATTGAACGGCGATTCATTCAGGAACCACTCGGAAGGCATTTCCGGAACCATGCCGTCAAGAATTCTGGAACTCGCGATTTTTTTCC
>CAZHPP010000168.1:0-7960 GCA_964534535.1 uncultured Victivallales bacterium
CCGATTCCGGATTGTCGACGAAAAGTCCGTTTTTGAACATGAACTTTCGCATGGACTGTTTCAGATTCAGGGCGGCCGTGCGATATTCCGGCTTTCCGGTGAGCCCGAACATGGCGTTCAGTGCGGCGAAGCGGTCGCAGTTCGGGACGAAATTGACTTTCCCGAATTCGTAGGAATCGCGTTCGCCGTCGGGCCAGTCGACAATGTCGCGGACGTTTTTCCCGTTTCCGGAAACGAACCCGTTTTCGTCCGTAAGTTCGGGGAGAAGTTTTGCGTCGAGTTTCGGGAGCCATTCTCCTGCGCTTTCGCGGTCGCCGGAGTAAAGCAGATAATCGCGGACGAGCAGAGGGGTGAGCAGGACCCATTCGGTCGGCCAGGTCGGATAGTCGAAGAAATAGGGAATCGTCTTTTTCGCGATGGAATAATTGCGGTCGCAGCAGAAGTGTCCGAGCTGGTTGATGTAGGCATCACCTTCGTAGGGCTGGCGTTCGCGGTTGCCGTCGACGTACATGTCGAAGGGCGTGGTGGCCTTGATGGAGTATTTGCAGAACTCCCAGATTTTATTCAGGTTTTCATTGCTGGACTCGAAGAAGGCGGCACCATCGTCGAAGGGAGTGTGGATTTCGGTGCGGTGGAATTCGACTTCCCCCGGAGCGCCGGAGACTTCGGCATAGCGGAAGGGTGCGATTTCGCCGCCTGCGGGAGGCTGTCTGCGGTTAGGACCCGGATACCGATTTTCCGGGATTCTGAAGAGAAGGACATTGACTCCGGACTTCAGGATGAACTGGTCTTCCGCATAATAGCGTGCGCCGCCGGGATTGTGGTCGATTTTTCCGTTCTTGAGACATTCGCCGATGGCGGCGGAAACATGTTCTCCGCCGTTTCCGGAGATGACGAGATCAAGGCGGGCATAGGCATCCCTGCCGAAATCGGCGAATACGCTTTTTTGTGTCGGGGAATCGATTTTTTGAATCATGGTGCTTTACTTTCTTTCTTGCTTGCTTTCTTCCGTGAAAATGACATCATCAACAAGGACGGACCCTTTTGCGTGGCGACCGATCTGGAAAAAAATGCCGCATTCGCCATCGGCTGCGGGAGTGATTCCATCAAGCTCCATCGTAACCCACTGTCCGTTCGTTCCCCGGATGGTGAGGTGTTTTTTGAATATGCCTTCGACTCCCAGCAGAATAAGTCCCGGTCTGAAGTCCGGAGAAGACTTTACGCGGCAGGATGCGCGGTAACTGCATCCTTTCCGCACCTTGAGACCATCCTGACGCACGCCGAACCAGTTTGGTGAACCATCCGGAATGCGGAGTTCTGCCGCGAGGTTGATCCGATTGTCCGGATCGTTTACAAAACGGATTGCTTTTGTGCCGCGGTAAATTTTCCAGATACCCAGCGGATGATCGAATCCGGAGTCTTTCACAAGATTGTTTTTTACAGGAAGGCTTGCAATTTTCAATGCAGCCGGCCTTGTAATTCCTCCGGCGCCGCTGCGGTCTTCCACGCGGACGGTCAAGACATTGACGCCGGTTCTGACGGCGTCCGTGATGTCTGCAGAGAAGGGCTGATTCCAGGAATTTAGATCATTCTTGTACGGGAACGGGCGGTCGAGTACAAGTTTCCCGTTGACCCAGACAAGGCATGCTTCGTCCACGGATCCGAAATTCAATATGGCGCGCTGACCTTTTTTGAGTGTCGGAACGTCAAATTTTGTGCGGTACCATGCAAATCCGTCATAATCGCTTCCGTGAAGGGTCTTCCATTTTTTCCCTGCAGGCAGAGTTTCCCATGCTCCATAGGCCGTCAGATCCCATTTTGAATCGTCGTAATCAGCAGCGTACCATTTTTTTGCAAGTCCGCAATTTTGCGGATCAAAGATGAAGCGCAGCGGTTTTCTGAGCTGTTCGCCGAATTCCTTCGTTATGATCTGCAATCCGATGCGATCCCATTTGTTGTTTTCCCTGGAAACGATCCATGTCATGGACGAGACATTCTGGGATTCCATTGACCTTCGGAAAGAATCAAGAGCGGCAACCGCATCGGCGAAACGTCCGCTGTCATGGCTTTCATATGCCAGTTCCGTAAGCATGGTGAGTTCGGCATGACGGAGTCCTTTTCGGAGATAGTCCACCCGTGCGTATTCGGGGGTTCCTTTCATGGTTTTTGCTGCGGCGGAATCAAGGATGGAATATCCCTTCCGGAAAATCTCCGGAGTGAAAATCCGGGGGGCGCTCATGAAAAATTCGGCATAGTTGCCATAATCCGCGCCGATTGCCTTCATCAGTTTCGGATCCAAACTTGTCTTCATGACATTTTCAGAATTGGAGACGCTTTCCCAGAATTCCCAATAGGTGCGGATGTCCGGCGCGGCCTTGCCGAATGCGCCGCAATACTCAGAAAGTATTTCTTCATAGGAAAGCTCCGGACGCATGATCATGCGTGAAAGTGTGTAAAGATTCATCCCCTGGATCGAATACTGCCCGGTATCGGAATCGAAGTAACATTCCTGCATGCCGTTTTTCAGCATGAACTGGAACAGATCATGAAACTTTCTGGCAAAAAAAATGGGAAAGTTGTGGCCGTCAAGCATGAAATTCGGCCGAAATTCAAGGAAAGCTCCCGTTCTGCTCCATTCCAGAAAATCTTTCTTCAGGAATTCAATATCTTCAGACTTCCATGGATACATCAGTTTCCCGACAAAAGCAATCTTGATGTCCCTGTTCAGCTTCTCCCGATGCGGGGCTTTCGCATAATTTGCATAGGATAGGCCGATCAGTTTAACATTCGGATCTATTTTTTTTGCTTTTTTCAGGACTTCAAGATAAAAATGGCAGTAGCGGTCGGTCAGACTTCCGAGGGAATCGGCCCATCGGGGATCGCCGGTCTGGAAGCGCCGACCGACTTCCTCCCCGCGTTTTTCCCACGGGATGGGGAATCCCGGGATGGGGGCATCCAGTTTCATGCAGGAATCGCAGGTGCATTTTCCCTGTGTATCGTTTTCTCCTGCAAAGATGTTCGGATCGCGCGCCGTGCGGTTCGCTTTCCAGTCCGCAACGACCTGTTCAATGAGTTGCGGATTGCTTACGCACATGGAAATCAAATCGGGACGGCCTTCGAAATAAAACGGATCCGATTCGCGTTTGCCGTTTGGAAGAAGATTGAAAAAATCGGGATGGACGCCATGAAAGCGCTCGTAATATTTTCCAAAGCTGTGCTGATTCCGCAGAAGAGTATTCCAGGAAAATCCATGATGATGCTGCCAAACCCGTTCTTCCTTGCGGAATTTCAAATATTCCGCATGATTGGTCCAGCCGCTTTCCCCCGGACATGGGGCATGTCGGGAACTGCTCAAAGGCTGGCGGAAAACCATGTTCTGGACATCAACGGATACTGTTTTGCCGGACGGAGTCCATGTGCCGAGGTCCCCCGGCCAAAGCCACCTGACACCGAGTTTCACATCAAGAAACCATGCAGAGGCCATGCGTGTGCCGGATTCGATGGAATCATTTTGCCAGTCTCCCGGAGTGTCCCGCCCGATCAGCGCAAAGGAATCGGACCCAAGAATGCGCAGAAGAAAGCCGTTGCGGGAAAGTCCGCCCAGATCAATGTTTTTACAGGCTTTGCATGCGCCAAGATATATCCTGTTCCCGGAAACGCCGGCAGCCGCCGTTTCCCGCAAAACCGGGAGAACGGCACCTGAAATCAGTTCAATATGCTTTGAAAGATCCTTTGCTGCAAACTCAACCGAAGGAACGGCCTTGTCGGGAATCACAAGAATGGAACAGGCTCTCCCATCCTTTGTCAGTTCAAACGGAGCGCCCTGAAGAATGGCAAATGAAAGGATGGCAAAAACGGCAAGTATCTTCTTCATGTGATGGAAATCCTGTTATTTTATGATGAATGGTTCCGTAAAATCGTCAAGTGCGCGGCTGGCAACCATGCAGTCGCCGGCTTCCAGCAGCGCCTTGCCGCTGTAAGGGTCTCGCGTGCTGTTCCTGACGGAATGAACGTTTCCGCCCAGATATAGACAGTTGACCCCATCCGGATGATTCGATTTGCCTGCCGCTCCCGCCCATTTTGAAACGGCGGCTGTCCAGTCGAACAGAATTGCACTGCCCGCCGGATCGCGGCCGACATAAATTCTGGCACTGCGGTACTGGTTCGCCGTAATATTTCCAAGATGAAATTTCTTGTCGATAATCAGCTGGAAGTAACTGTAGAAATTAAGGCTGTTGCTGAAAAAGTTGGCATTGTCGCTCGGACAGCGGAAATAATGTCCCACGACTTCTCTGGCCTTGGGTGTTCGGTCTTCCGTCCATGCCGTAAGACTGTCTTCCGTGCCGAGATAACCGTAGCACATCAGACGAAGCAACGGCTCATTAACTACACTGTCCCGAACACGGTAGGTTTCACGCATCCAGCCGCTTCTGTATTTCCCGCTGGCAACAAATCCGGCATTGTCGTTGGCATACATCAAATTTGCCGTGCCCGTCTGTTTGAGCTTGCTGATGCACGATGTGTTTTTCGCTTTTTCCCTTGCGGCATTCAATGCCGGGAGAAGCATCCCGGCCAGAATCGCGATGATCGCGATCACAACGAGAAGCTCGATTAATGTAAAAATCCCATATTTCCGGCTGTTCCCGTTTCCCGTGCTTTTCATCATTTTCAAATTCCTCCTTGCATGGTTTCATCCTGATTGATCATCCCCGTCATGTTTCAAGTATAATACTTTTTTCAGGAAAAACCTTGATTATTGTTTAAAAAAGATGTATTTTTATATAAATACAAGAATCTTGCTGAAGAAAAATACTGTTTCACAAGGGAGAAGACCAGACATGCCCGGGACAGCGGAACTATACTCCAGAAAAATCGACATTGAACGATACAGCATGCCGTTCCAGGTTCTGTTCTGGAAGCAGACGGCAAACAATCTCCATTATCATGACTACGAGGAACTCGTTTTCGTGCTGGAAGGCAGTTCCATACATGAAAACGACGGCCATGTCTACAGTATTTCTGCAGGGGACGTCTTCCTCATCAAAAACGGCTCCGTCCACAAGTACATGAATTCGAAGAACCTTCTGATCGCCAATCTGATGTACGAGACAGGCTATCTGGACAAGGATGGTCTCGATTTGCGGGAAATCCCTGGATTCCGGGCATTCTTCGAGACGGAACCGGCGCTGCGTTTCGAATCGGGATTCAAGGCCAGACTTACACTTTCCTCCGATTCCCTTTCCGAAATCCGGCTTCTGCTGACCAAACTTGAACACGAATGTCTTCAGCGCTCACCGGGATACCGCTTCCTTGCGAGGGCTTATTTCCGTGCCATAATTGCTCTGACCGCACGGCTTTACAACAGCGACGATCAGAAATATTCGCGGCGCATGGTCACTCTCTCCCGCATGACGGGCTACATCGAAGAACACTTTTCGGAACCGGTCAGGCGCAGTCAGATCGTTGCGGAAGGCTGCGTTTCAGTTGGCACGGCAAGCAGCATTTTTCTGAATCTCCTTCACAAAAGCATGATCGAATATCTGCTTGAGGTAAGAATTCGTCATGGACGTCATCTGCTTGAGAACTCCGACCTGCCGATTTCCGAAATCGCGTTCAAATGCGGATTCAACGACAGCAATCATTTTTCCACGATGTTCCGGCGGGCGGCAGGCGTTTCGCCGCGGGAATACCGGAGCAAAACACAGAAGCAGTCGAAACAGGAGTTCATTCCCGTTTGATGGAACAGCGTCCCGTTTCATAGACGAATTCGATTGCGCCGTGCGGGGTCGGCGCAAGACACTTCACATCGTCGAATCCGGCGGAATGCGGGTCGATTGTGAACGTTTCAAATCCGGGCGAGGCCGGACGGATTCCGCACCGCCATCCGGAAATGATGTTCGCGGGCGCGGCGCCCCACGCATGATTATTCCAGTCCTGATTCGGTTTGAACGAATCGTCCCGAGCTTCCATTGTCATGGCCGCGTTCGCCTTCGGAACAGTCGACAATGTCCCTGACGGTTTTCCCGCTGCCGGCAGCGAATCCACTTTCGTCCGTGAGCTTCGGAAAGAAGATTTGGCGCGAGATGAGGAAACCATTCCCGGAAGCCGACGGATACCGCCTCAGCGTCCGTCCTGTCATTTGATTTTCCTTTCCCGTTTATTCATGCCTGATTTGTGCCTGAAATTCGTTCTTGAAGGTCCATAAAATATGTGGTTGAATCCAGATGCCGATGAAATCCGGCACGCTCATAGGCCCGCCGCGCAGGAGCATGCGCCTCGTCCAGTCCCGTGGTGACACTCACCAGACGGATCCCTCGATTTCGCAGATTCTCCAAAACCGCCCCGTACATCGCCTGGCCAATCCCCTTGAGCCCGGTTCCCGGAAGTGCCGCATTGTTGCAGATTTCCGCCATTCGTCCGTGAACCGAAAACGTGAGGAATCCAACCAGCCGTCCGTCTTCCTCGCAGACCAGAATTTCGTATTTCCCGCCCGCAATCTGAGCACGGACTTCCTGTCCTTTGGAAACGGCGTCGCCGCCGGGATGCAGAAAATCGGAAATGGCATCCCCCAGCGCGGCCCGGGTCATTTTCCGGATCGGCCGCCACGCCAGATCGGCAATCTTCACAACGGCTTCCAGATCGCCCGGAACATAGGAACGGACCAGCATCTTGAAAAATCCTTTCTTTTGCGTTTTCAGTATATATTATAACATACTCTCCCGTAAAAATGAATGGCGTTTCAAATAAAAAATTTGGCATTCCGGTAAAACCGGATTATATTTCACGCAAAACGGAAAGGAAATCCGGAAATGCTGACCAGTCTGCGCGCAAAACTTCTGCACTGGGTTCACGACGTCGACGAAATCACACAGGGCCGGGAAAAGCACCGGCATCCGCACTGGCAGATGGAACTGATCCGGGCCGGAAGTTTCCCGATCGATCTGGAAAAAGAAACCGTGACCCTGGAACCGGGCGATATTCTTCTGCTTCCGCCGCAGGCGCTCCACGGCATTTTCAAATCGCGGCCGGGCACGGAAACCTATTCGTTCAAGTTCGAATACGAAACGAAGGAAGGTGCCGAAAAATTCCCCGCAAGAATTCTGAAACGGGGAGAAGTCTTTCCGCGGTGGCTGGCCGATTCCGTCTGCGCCCTGCTCCAGGGAGAAAACCAGCAGACTCTTGCGGCGCACGGCAAGACCGCGATTCTGGAATATCTGCTTTCCTGCGCCGCGGACTACTCCCTTTCCAAGGCGGCGTACCGCGCAGAACCGGAACTGGCCGTCCGTCTGCGGGAAGCGGTGCTGTATCACGGGAAGGAAGTCGACCTTGCCTTTGCGGCGAAATGGCTCCATCTGCCGGTTTCCGGACTGAAATACCGCTTCCGGAAACTGCGGAAAAGTCATCCGGAATATGGAAATTCACCCAGCGAGTTCTGCGGACGGATCTGTCTGGAGATGATCGAAAACTATCTGGAATATTCCAGCCTGAGCATCGGCGAAATCGCCGACGCGATCCATTTCCCGGACATCTATGCACTTTCCCGCTTTTACGCGAAGAAGCGCGGGATCCCGCCTTCGGAATTCCGCCGCAGGGCGCAGAACTCCGGAAAGGCCGCCCATCTGCCATGAATCATCCGGCGCCTCAGCACGGAAAGCGGATTCTCCCGCAGAACGGTCTTCCGGAGATACTCCTCCGGGATTCCCAGCTTCACGACCATCGGGACGATGTTCCGGAAAAATGTGCGAATAGCCTTCGCCCCCGCAGCACCGCAGCATGCACGTGAGACAGATGCCGTTCGTCAGCAGGAGCCGGGAACCGAATTCCTCCTGAATGATGTCGGCCGCAAGCGCCGCGCGGATGCGGTCCATGATCGGCGCGGGAATATCCCGGACTCCGACCAGCCCCATGCGTTTTCCGCCCTTCATGGAGGAAGCGAAAATCTCCTTGAAACTGGAAAACT
>CAZHPP010000169.1:0-7916 GCA_964534535.1 uncultured Victivallales bacterium
TCGCGCGCCGTCAGATACTTCTTCTTCAAGATGGCGGAAAGCGCTCCCAGCATGACGGCCTTCGCGCCCTTGAGGTTGCCGAATTTTTCGGCGATCTCGGACCCGTTCAGGTCGTAGGCGGTCTGGCCCGGCTTCAGGGCGGGCGCTTCCTTGATGGTGGAACTGTCGTAAAGCACGATTCCTTCCTTGCCGAGTTCAGGAATGAACTTGTTCAGGGAGGGCTTGTTCATGATCACGAGCAGGTCGCAGTTGCTGTCGATCGTGGGCGAACCGATTTTTTCACGATTCACGGTCACGGAGCAGTTGGCCGTGCCGCCGCGCATTTCGGGACCGTAGGACGGCAGCCAGGAAACGTTGAACCCGGTGTGCTTGCCCATTGCGGCGAGCACGAGCCCGAGGCTCAGAACGCCCTGTCCGCCGAATCCGGCGATCTTGATCCGGAGTTCGCGGTTGAATATCTGCGAATCCGGCTTGTAGTCGGAGGCGTCGGAAGCGGAAACTTCGCGGTAGACGGCCTTGATCACGGAATCGCGGTCGTAGACCGGAACGGGGCGGTGCACCGTCTCGCGCTTGTCCGCGATGTCCTTGAACACGCCGAGCGGGAAGTATTTGGTCATCTTCTCGTCGATGAACTTGTCCATGTCGTCGGGCTTGAGCTTGAGGTTCACAGGGCAGCCGGAAAGGACTTCGACGAACGCGAATCCCTTCTTTTCCATGTTGATCTTGATGGCCTTGCGGACAGCCATCCTGGCGCGCATGATGTTCTTGGTGGAAGTGAGCGCCACGCGCTCGATGTAGACGGGCGCCTCGAGCTGGGAGATCACTTCGCAGACCTTGATCGGGTAGCCTTCGTTGAGGGCCGTGCGGCCGTAGGGGGTCGTGGTGGTCTTCTGTCCGAGAAGCGAGGTCGGAGCCATCTGGCCGCCGGTCATGCCGTAGATCGCGTTGTTCACGAAGAACACGCAGTAGTTCTCGCCGCGGTTCGCGGCCTGGAAGAAGGCGTTGAAGCCGATGGCGGCGAGGTCGCCGTCGCCCTGATAGCCGATCACGATGCTGTCGGGATTGGCTCTGGTGAGTCCGGTCGCGGCGGCCGCGGAGCGTCCGTGCGGGACCTGGAGCCCGAAGCAGTCAAAGTAATAGTACGCGAACACGCTGCAGCCCACGGGGGAGATCAGCGTGGTCTTGTCCTGAATCCCGTAGTCGGCGATGGCCTCGGCGATGAGTTTATGCAGGACGCCGTGGCCGCAGCCGGGGCAGTAGGACATGTTTTTCTTGATGCTTCCGGGACGGCGTTCGAACGTTTCGAAAAAGCCCTTCGGACGGCCCAGTTTGACGATTTCGCTCATGATTATTTGCCTCCTTTCGCCGCAAGGGTTCTGCAGTGCTGAACCACCTGATCGACGGTCGGCAGATTTCCGCCCATGCGGTTGACCAGCGTGACGTCCTTCGAGCACTCGATTGTGAGTCTGATGTCGTCGATCATCTGGCCGTTGTTCATTTCAACAGACACGAAGTGTTTGACCGTTCCGAGCTTGGAGCGGAAGGCGTTCTTCGGGAACGGGAAAAGCGTGATCGGACGGATCATGCCGGCCTTGATTCCCTCCGCGCGCAGCCGGTCGACGGCCGTGCGGATGATTCTTCCGCAGATTCCGAAGCCGGAGAGGATGATTTCGGCGTCGTCGGCCAGGTACTCGTCGGCGCGCTGTTCGTTCTTCTCCATTTCGGCATATTTCCTGTTGAGGCGGATATTGACCGCTTCCAGGTCGTTCGGCTCCATGTAGATGCTGGTGAGATAGTTCGTGCGCGGATTGACCTTGAAGTCGAGCGCCCATTTCGGGGATTCGCGGCGCGGCTTCGGCTCCGGGAGCGAAACGGATTCGAGCATCTGGCCGATCGTGCCGTCCGTGAGGACATAGACCGGCGTGCGGTACTTGTCAGCCAGATCGAGCGCGAGTCCGGCGAAGTCGCACATTTCCTGCGCGGTGGAGGGCGCGAGGACCAGGACCTTGTATCCGCCGTGGCCGCCGCCCTTGGTGATCTGGTTGTAGTCGGACTGCTCCGGCGCGATGTTCCCGAGTCCGGGACCGCCGCGCATCACGTCCACGATCAGACAGGGGAGCTCCATCGTGGCGATGTAGGAGACGCCCTCCTGCTTCAGGCTGATTCCGAGTCCGGAAGAAGCCGTCATGACTCTGCGGCCCGCGGCCGCGGCGCCGAGCACCATGTTGATGGAGGCCGTTTCGCATTCGGCCTGAAGGAACGTTCTGCCGACCTTCGGGAAGTATTCCGCGGCCGTCTGGGCGATTTCGCTCGCCGGCGTGATCGGGTAGCCGAAGTAGCAGTCGCATCCGGAAAGGAGCGCGCCGAGCACAACGGCTTCGTTGCCCTTGAGAAGAAGCTTGTTGCTGTATTCCATGATGTCCGTCTCCTTCTCAGTCTTCGGTTTTTTCGTAAATGGTGATCGCGCCCGGTTCCGGGCACGTATAGTAGCATGCGCCGCATCCGACGCAGTCGTCAGGTCCGCCGGTGAATACGGCGTAGGGAACGCCCATGATATTGAGCTTGCTGCCCAGCTTCAGAAGTTTTTTGGGACACGCCTTCACGCAGCGGCCGCACCCCTTGCATTCGTCCGGTTCCGGCGCTGCGCGGAACCTTTTCTTCGTCTTTTCCATATTTCCATACCTCATTTGGGTTGTAACTCAGCCAATCCTGATAATATACCGCCGATTCGGCCATTTTGCAAGAATTTATTCCGGCAGGCCGGAAAAAGAGAAAAAAGAGAGGGCCGGCCCTGTTTCGGGGACCGACCCTCTCGGCGTTCGGAACCGTCTGTTACGCGATCGAAAGGCTGTAGAGCGAATTCTGCGTTTCAGAAGCATTCGCCGCAGCGAACTTCACATAATACTCCGTGCCGGAGACGAAGTTGAAAGCTTTCGTCTTCGTGGCGCCGGAGGCATAGAAGCTGCCGACTCCCGCAAGCTTGCCGTTCGCGGCGCGCTTGTAGAGGGTGGCCGTCGTTCTGGTGCCGTCGACCGTGAGGCTCAGGGTCTTCTTGCCGGAGAGCTCGTCGCCGAGGTCGTACCAGTCGGTCATGTCGCCGGAGCCGACCCAGTTGGCGATCGCGCCGTCGGCCGTGTTCGCGCATCCGACCGTGTCGTCCTTGCTGCTGATCAGCGCGGAATCGACCGTGGTGTTCTGCGCAAGGCTGACCGTGTAGTTCGCGTTGTACTTGACTGCGGTATTGCCGCCCGCGACCACTTCCAGGTAATAATCCGTGCCCTTGTCGAGCGTGAGGCCGCTGATGCTGGCCGTGCCGTTCTTCAGGGTGACGGACTTGACCGTGACGCGCTTGCTGAAGTCGCCGTCCGTGTACTTGACCAGGTTGACTCTCAGTCCGGAAGCCTTGTCCGTCGCGGCATCGTCAAGCGTGATCGTGGCGGTGTACTTGCCGGTGGCTCCGTTGGTATCGAGTGCAATCACGTCTTTCCGGTCGCCGAATCCGACGAAGTTCGAGAACGTGCCGCCGTCGGCAACCGTGTCAGTCGTGACAGCCGCGTAATCGTCCGCGGCGGAAACGCCGGTGTAGGTCTTGCGCGTGACTTCGGCCGTAAAGTCGGAGTTGTACGCGCCCTTGCCGCTGTCGCCGGAGTTCACGATCAGCTGATAGCTGCCGGCCGTCAGGTTGAACTGCTTGCCGGAGATGTCCTTCGCGGTCGTGCCGCTCATCACGGTCTTGCCCGTGAGCGCGTTGACGATCCGGTAGGAGACCTTGGCCTCGATTCCCGTCAGGGTGAGCTTGTACTCGCCCGTGGTGGTATCGTCGACCGCAAAGTCGCTGACCTGAGCGCCCGTGCCGTAGCCGACATACCCGGAAACCGTCGCCGTATCGCCCGAGAACGTGATCGTGTCGCGGACGTTCTTCACGGCTTCGTTCACCGTGTAGTTGAAGTTCCAGGTCGCGGCATCGCCCGTCGCCTGCAGGATGTATCCGCCCTTGCTGGCTTCGAGCTTGAAGTTCTTCAGGCTGTAGGTCGCGCCGCTCTTCACCGAGAAGGTCTTGAGCAGAGCGCCGCTCGAGCTGTAGATCTTGAAGGACATCGCGCCGCTGACCGACTGGATCGTGAAGTTCGCTTCCGAATTCACGACTCCCGCCGCAAAGGCAAGCGTCTTCGAGCCCGTCAGCTCGGATTCCGTGGTCACCGTCATGTGGCTGGCCGCGTGGTTCAGCGTGTTGATGTAGTACGTGTAGGTCCCGTCGTTGTTCTTCACGAGCTTTTCGCTGCCTTCCGTGAAGTAGTACTTGGAGATCGTGCGGTCCGTCGGCTCGGAAACATTCAGAACCAGCTGGTTCGCGATGTTGTGGGAGGCCGTGAGAACGTAGCCGTTGGCCATCACTGTGGATTCGCTGTCGTCGATCGTGAGCAACGTTCCATTGACCGTGAGCGTCGTGTTCCCGTTCCAGGCATCGCCGTAGGAGGCAAGGACGTAGTTTCCGGTCGCGGTGAGCGTGCTGCCGACCGTGAGCGCAACTCCGAGCGTGCTCGCCGCGGAGTCCGTCACCGTGAAGCTGTGTCCGCTGATCCAGGAGAACGTCTCGTTGACGGTTCCGGTCATGCTTTCGACCGTGACGTCTCCGGCCGCGTTCAGATCGAGCGTGCCGGTCACATTGCCGAGCGCAAGCGTTCCGGTACCCATCGTGGCGAGATTCACTTCCGCGTCGGCGGCATTGATGTCGCCGATGTTCTCGGCCGTGCCCGTCAGGTTGAGCAGAGATCCGGAGGTGACCTTCAGCGCGGCCTTTTCGGTGTCCGAAATTCCGGAAAGCGAAGCAACCGAGGTCGTTCCGCCTTCGAACCGGATCGTCGAGCCCGTGATCGTCAGACCGGAGGCGACTGCCGCCGTCGACGTGTTCGCCAGATCGATGTCGGTTCCGCTGATCGTGCTGTCCGTGAACGAACCGCTGTTGATCATGCCGACCGTGGCTCCGGTCAGCGTGCTGCCCGTTACCGTGCTGTTGTTGCCGAAGAGAATTTCATCTGCGGAAACCGTGCTGCCCGTGAACAGTCCGTTGTTCTCGAACGAGGCATCGTCCGCCGCGTTGAAGACGTCGTCTTTGACCGTTCCGGCGCTGACCAGCGTGATGTCTCCCGCCGTGGCGGAAGCATCGGACGTGGTGAAGCTGGATCCGGAAACGACTCCCGCCGCAGCAAGATAGATTCCGTAATTCTTGTAGTTCGTCGCGGTGAAGCTGTCCACCGTTCCGGCAAACGGTTCAGTGGATGTGCCGATCGTGTAGTCGCCTGTGTCGTCGCCCGTCGCGGAACCGGTGATTCCCGGAACTCCGCCGGCCTTCTGCCGATTGCCGTTCGCGCCCTGCGTGCTGGACGTGGTCGGGAGATTGATGATCTCGAAGATTGAGGCCGAGCTGCCCGTCAGGTTGACCGTGCCGCTCGTGAACTCGACCTTGATCTCGTTCGCACTGGCATTTGTCAGAGCGGTGTTGCCCGTTCTCGAAAGGATGTCAAGCACATTGCCCGCCGTGACCGTGCCGGCCTGCAGCGCAAGTCCCGCGTTCGTGAGCTTGACATTGCCCTGAGCCGTGACCTGCGTGACCGTCGTGTTGTTCCCGTTGATGATCGAGACGTCTTTGTCGGCTTCGATGTTGTTGATGTTCGAGCTGCCCTTCGTGTTGACCACAACATTATTGCCGGAAAGTTTTCCGTCAATCTTGAGCTCAGTGTCAAGTCCGAGAGAATCGACTTCGACATTGCCGGCTCCGGCGGCGATGTCCGTCGTGGCCAGCGAGTTGTAGACCGTCGAGGTCGGTGCATTCAGCGTGATCGTCAGGTTGCGTCCGTTCGAGTCAACGCCGTTCTTGAGAACCGTCTGGTTGCCCGCGGTACTGCCCGCGATGATCGCCTTGTTCGTGTCAGAGCTGCTGAACGTGACCTGCTTTACAACCAGGACTTCGGAGTCCGTCTTTCTGGAGAGGTCGAGCGTTTCCGTAATGTCAGGATCCACAACGACCGTCTTGTCCGTCACAACGACCACATTCGCGTCGACCGTGATGCTGTGGGCGTTGATCCAGTCTTCGCCCGTGTATTCCGTCGTGGCGATGTGGAACGTGCCGACTCCGGAGAGCTGCACACCGTCAAGCGAGGTATTGGCCTTGATATTGCTGATCGTGACGTTCACGATGGACGGGGAAGCTTCCGCGCCGAGCATAATCGCCGAAACGGTTGAACCTTCCGCAAACGAGAGCGTGTCCGTGCCTCCGACGAGGTCGATCGAACCGATATAGCTGCCGTTCACCGTGAACGTGTCGTCTCCGGCCGTCAGGGTGAGATCCTGTTTGAACTTGCCGCCAAAATCGATCGTGACCGCGCTGAATCCTTTGAATCCGCCCGCGTAGACGGATTCGGAAACATCCGCCGTGACCGTGAGCGAGGTTCCCGTGACTGCACCGCCGATGTTCGCCTTGCCGGCGAGCGTGATCGAATCCGCGCTGACCGCGCCGGTGACCGTGCCGCCGGAAATGATGAAGGAGGAGGTTCCGGTCACATTTCCTTCCGAAACCGTGCCGACCGTGCCGCCGCTCACATTGACCGTGGCGGAACCGACGGTGGAGACGGCGTTCGTGCCGTCCGCATATCCGCCCGCGACGATCGAACCGACCGTTGCGCCGTCCTTCACGTCAATGACGACATTGCCCGTGACGTTCGCTTCCAGTCCAGTATTCTTCACTTCTCCGTCCGCGGCCTTCGCGCCGTAGACCGTACCGACGACCGCGGATCCTGTGCCGCCGCCGACCGTGATCTTCACGGAGTCAACGTCCGCAATCAGTTTGCCGCTGGTCGCAGTATCCAGGTCTGTCGAGAACGCATATCCGCCGCCGATGGCTTCATCCACAATGCCGCCGGTAATTGCGAGAACCGCACCGCCGGTCACGTTGGAAACCGCATCGCCGCTCTGGGTATTGTACTCGGCCACGCCGCCGCCGACCGCCTGTCCGACGGTTCCGCCGTTCACGGTGACCGAAGTTCCTTCCGTGATCAGGCCGCTGCAGCTGCCGTAGCTCGTGTAGTTGCCGCCGACCAGCAGACCGACCGTGCCGTTGTTCATCGTGACAATGGTCTTGTCGGCGCCGCTGTTCGCGGCATTGTACTGCATCCAGAGTCCGCCGACCACATTGCCGATATTCGTCGCCGCGCCGTCAACCGTGATCGTCGAACCGCCCGCGATCTGGAGCGAATTTGTAACACTGTTGCCAACGGTATAGACGATTCCGGCGTAGACGCCGTCGGTAATCACATTGTTCAGCGAGATGCTGAGGCCGCCGGCGATCTTGCCTGTTGCGCCGGCCACTTTGCTGTTCGTGAGCACCCCTGCTCCAAGAATGCGGTTCGTATACATTCCGCCGTTGAAGGAGCTGTTCGAGATCGTCATGGTGACTTTGCCGGACGTGAGATTCGCGCCGGATCCCTGAATCTGGAATCCGCCGTAGACCGCATCTTCCACCGTAGCAGTCGTGTCGCTGATGACAAGCACAACGTCTCCGGTCGTCGCCGTCACATCCGATGCGCCGCCGCGGATTCCTGAGCCGCCCACGATCCGGTAGGCATGGACTGTTCCGCCGGCCAGAGTGACCGTGCCGCCCGCAGAGGTTCCGGAAACAGTCGGATTGTCTCCGCCGTAGATCATACGGTCTGCATTGGAAACCGTGCCGCCCTCGAAGGAGGCAATCCGCACCGGGATTCCCTTGAAGATTGCGTCTTCCGTATCATACGTGCCGCTTTCGACGTCGATCAAAGTCGTCGCCGTCGTGGCCGCCGCAACAGCACTGTTCACTGCGCTGAATGCGTTGATGCCGTAGAAGTAGCCCGTTTCGACTTCAGTTCCGTAGGACGCCGTGCTCC
>CAZHPP010000170.1:0-7909 GCA_964534535.1 uncultured Victivallales bacterium
GGAGGACACCGACACGCTGAACTTCAACACGGCCATCAGCCAGATGATGATCTTCCTGAACGAGTTTTCCAAGCTCGAAGTCATGCCGAAGCATGCGGCGGAAATTTACGTGAAGCTGCTGGCGCCCTATGCTCCGCACATCGCGGAGGAACTGTGGGAAATTCTCGGGAACAAGCCGTGCGTTTCGCTGGCGCCGTGGCCGCCGTTCGACGACAGAGAGCTTGCGGAAAACGAGGCCGAGATCCTGATTCAGGTCATGGGACGTCCGCGCGGCACCGTGATGATGCCGGCCGACGCAGACCAGAAGAAGATGCTCGAACTCGCGCTCGCCGATGCAAACGTCCAGAAGGCCATTGCCGGAAAGACGATCGTCAAGTCGATCTGCGTGCCGAAGCGCGTGGTGAACCTCGTCGTAAAATAATCCGCCGGAACGGCGCTTGCATTTGCGGGACCGCATGTTAAATTATGAGGGCAGCGGTTCCGTATGCGCATGTTCCATTTGTTTTTGCCGTCCCGGTCCTGCTGCCGCCGGGAACCCGGGTCTGTAAATGAAGAAAATCATACTTATTTTTCTTGCAGCGGCACTTTTTGCTGCAGGCGCCGCGGCGGCGGATTCCGCCCGAGGGGACGTCCGAACAGGGAAAAGAATCCTTGTGCTGGTTTCGTTCCACATGTCCCATCTCTGGACGGAACAGCTGGTGAACACGATCCGCAGCGACTGCGCGGAACTGCCGGACCGTCCGGACCTGACGATCACCTCCTTTGACATGATGCGGACCCATTTCCCGAAGGAGTGGCAGGACAAGTTCTCGCACTATCTCACCCTGGCCGCCGCGGGAAAATACGATCTGATCCTGACGGTGGACGATCCGATCAACCGGCTCCTGATGAAGAATGCGGAAAAGATTCCGGCCGACCTCCCCGTGGTGTTCTGCGGATACGAATATCCGCCGGCAAATCTGAAGAGTCTGCATCCGAACCTGACCGGAATCATTCAGCCGGAAGATCCGTGCGGCACTCTCCGCCTGGGGCTGGCGCTTTACCCGAAGACGAAGTCGGTCCTGGTGCTTTCGGACGATTCCCCCGTAAGCCGCAGTTTCGAGGAGCACTTCCGGAAGGAACTTCCGGCTCTTCCCGGCGTCCGGATTGATTTCATGAACAACTCCCGGATCCCGATCAACGAACTTCTGGAGAAGATCGAAAATCTCCCGAAGGACTCGCTGCTGATCCTTTCCCCCTGGCGCGGGCTTCACGGAAACGACTATCAGACTCTCGACGCCTTCGGCGCGGATCTTTCCCGCTTTGCAAAGCAGCCCTATCTGGTCAACAGTGTCGGGCTGTTCGGCTATCACGCGCTCGGCGGATATGTCGTTGACCCCGTCGTCCACGGCCATGAGACAGTCCGCCTGCTCCGGAAAGTCCTTCAGACAGGAAGCGCAAAAAATATCCCGTTCGTGCGCGGAAGCATTGCGCCCGTCTTCGACTGGAAGGTCCTTCAGGCAAATCATCTGGATCCGGCCGTGCTCCCGGAGGAAACCGTTCTGCTGAACCGTCCGCCCTCCTTCTGGGAACAGCACGGAAGAATCGTCCTGATCTGCGCCTGCATCTGCCTGATGATCGTCCTGGTTTCGTTCCTTTACGTTTTTGCGGCACGGCGGAATCTCCGGCGCGGACGCGACCTGATCCGGATCATGCCGGGGCAGATCGGCGCGGTCGGAACCGATGAAAAGATTCTGTTCTTCAGCCCCGGCGGAACGGAGACCGGAAAGATCTCCGAAGTCCGCACGCTGCGGGACGTTCCGGATTCCAACTACGAAAAGCTTTCCGCCGCCGTGCGGGAGGTCTTCCGCTCCGGAAAGAATTCCATGCTGGAGATCAACGAAGGACCGCTCCGGCGCGCCGTGTTCATTTCGCCTGTCCCGCGGCACTTTTTCGGGCAGGAGGCCGTCATCTGGTATTCGCACGACAACGCCGACCTCCAGGAGGCCAGAATCCGCGCCCAGGAATACGCGGCGCGGCTCAAGAGCTCCACGCGCATGTGGGACCTGCTCATCAACACGCTCCCGCTGCATGTGTTCGCGAAAGACCCCGACAACGGGTTCCGGTATGTCTTCGGAAACGCCGCCATGGAGCGCTTCTGCGGAATCCCGGCGGCCGGCTTTGCGGGAAAACACGATTATGAAATCTTCCCGGGACTTTCCCGCGCAGGCGTTGAGGAAACAAACCGGAAAGCCATGGAGAACGGCGGCCTCCCGCTGGAACACACCGACATGCTCCGGGACAAGGACGGGAAGGAACACTACTTCCGCTCCATCAAGCAGGCATTCGCCGACGGCGAGGGGAAACGGCTGCTCCTCGGCATGTCCGTGGACATCACCGAATCCGAAACGCTGAAGAACGACCTTCAGGACAGCGTGTCCACGTTCAACATCCTGATGGACAGCATGCCCTGCCATGTGCTGGCCAAGGACATCGGGAACGGACTGCGGTTCGTGTTCGCCAACCGGAGCTTCTGCCGTCTCATCGGAACAACAAATTCCGGCCTGATCGGACGGTGCGACTCCGACTTTTACGCGGACCGGGACACCCTGGCGCAGATCGCCGCCTGGGACGAGGAAGCCATCCGGCTCAACGCCCCGACCGAACATCTTCTCTCCTATCCGGATTCGTCCGGCGTCCTTCACACCAGCCATACGCACTGGCTGCCGCTGACCCTTTCCGGGAACCGCCGCTGGCTCTTCCTGGTCATGGACGACGTCACCGAGTATGAAAAGGAAAAACGCAAGGCCCAGGAAAACGCCGAGTGGCTCCGTCTGACCCTGAACAGCATCGGCGACGGCGTGATCGCCACCGACCGCGAAGGCAGGGTCACCATGATGAACCCCGTTGCGGAACGCATGCTCGGCTGGTCCGCGGCAGAAACCATCGGTCAGCCGCATGACAGATTTTTCCGCATCAGCAGCAGCGACAGCGACCTGCCGACGCCCTCCCCCGTGCTCCGGACTCTCCGGACCGGAACGATCGTGGAGCTTGCCAACCACACCGATCTGCTTGCCCGCGACGGACGCCGCTTCCATGTCTCGGACAGTTCCGCGCCGATCTTCGGGACGGACCGTCAGATTCTGGGCGCCATTCTGGTATTCCGTGACGTCACGGAGGAATATCTCCAGCGCGACCGGCTCCGTCTGGCCTTTGCCCAGCTGGAAGCCGGCACCAGGGTCACACGCTCGGCGACCTTCATCTACAATTCCAAGACGGATGAGATTTCCGGGTCCGCACTGCTGAAGGAGCTGGTGCCCATCCGGGATGGACACGTTGCCGAAGTCTCCTCCTGGATTTTCGCCGACGACCAGGCGGAAGTCTACCGCAAATGGCAGAACCTCAAAAACCGCGCCTCGGAATCCGAAACTTTCGACTTCCGCGCACGGAAGGAAGACGGGCTCCATTACTTCCGCATGTACGTCAACTGCGAAGCGGATTCGCTGAAGCAGTGGATTCTCACGGGCGTGATCCAGGACGTCACCGTTCTCCGGCGCGCATTCGAAAAGCTCGAGGAACAGAAGAATCTCTGGGAAATGGTCATCAACGCCATCCCGATCTGCTTCTTTGCGAAGGACGCGAAAGACTTCCGCTATGTGCTCAGCAACACGGCGTTCGCCGAAAAACTTCTCGGACGCAGGGTCGAAGACGTCATCGGGAAAACCGACTCCGAACTTTTCAACCGCCCCGAGGACGCCGACTGGTTCCGCGACTGGGACCTCAAGATCATGAACAGCCGCGACGGCGAGGAATTCGAGGAAACCGCCACGGACTATCTCGGACGGATCCGCGTCTTCCAGACCGTCAAGAAGCCGTTCCATTGCGCCGACGGCCGGCGGCTTCTGATCGGAGCTTCGGCGGACATCACCGAACTCCGCCACCTCGTCACCTGCGAAAAGGCCAACAGCGAAGTCCTCAACGCCGTCGCTCAGTGCCACGACTTCGAAACCGCGGTCGACAGCCTTTCCGGCGTCATGATGCGCCGCATGGACTGCGACCGCATCATGCTCGTCCAGTGCGACGAAAAAGGCATCCTCGGGCTCCGGAAGGAATGGCTTTCCCCCGGAACGGCCTCCATCCGCGAGGTCGGACTTGAGCGGCATGTCGAACTCTGGAACAAAAACAGCCATCTTCTGCGTGCAAACCGCATCATCAGGATGGCCGACGTCACCAATGACAAGGTCGTCAGCACCGGTCTGCGCCGCGACGACAAGTACCGGACGATCTCCCTGATCGTGGCCCCCGTCTTCCTCGATGGCGCGCTCTGGGGCGCATTCTTCGTTTCCTACGCCCGTTCCCGCCGCGAATTCGACGACGTCGACGAGCGGATCATGCGCACCTGCGCCAACGCGATCGCGATCGCGGCCGACTCCGAACGTCAGCGGCAGGCCCTCCGCCAGGCCGACCGCGAACGCCAGCTGGTCCTCGACAACATCCACATCCCCATCTGGCTCCACGACAGGACCGGCGCGCTCGTCCGCGCCAACACCGCAGTCTGCGACCTCTTTGGAATCCCCCGCGGAAGCCTCACCACGGAAAAGAACCGCGAACTGCTGACGGCCGCCTTCCCCGCCGGAACAATCCAGCCCATCGAAGAGACCATCAGCACAGGAAAGACCGTCCGCCGCGCCATGAACCTCCCGGGAAAGGAATACATCGTCACGGCGGATCCCCTCTTCGACGATTCCGGAAAGCTTGCGTTCCTCGTCGAATCCGCCATCGACATGACCGAATTCAACCGTCTCCTCGGCGGGCAGAAAGTCGTCAACTGCTGTCTGGAAACACTGCTTTCCGGGCAGGACGTCATGAAGGCGCTGGAACGGGCTCTGGAAGCCATCTGCACCCATTTCGGCGCATCGCGCTCCTATCTCCTTTCCTTCGACCTGAAGAAGCGCACCGTTTCCTCCTTCCTCGAATACACTGCGCCCGGCGAGCCGTTCAAGACCCCGTCCGTCAGGGACCAGCCGTTCACCGCAAAGCCCGCATGGGTCGACCGCTTCCGCAAGGACAATATGATCGTCATCGAGGATACGGCAAAAGTTTCCGAGTCCGACTTCGGCCCCGCCTGGCTGGAAACGGTCCGGAAGGGCGGATGCCGCTCCATTTACGCCGCGCGGCTGATGATCCGTTCGGAAATCTGGGGCTATCTGGGGCTTGTCTTCCGGCATTCGCCCGTGGTGCTGGACAAGGACCTCAGGAACTTCCTGCTCTCCTTCGCGCACTTCATCGAAGTCATTCTTGAGCGCATGGACGCTTCGGCCCGTCTGCAGGAAACCCTGGAAATCACGCGCCGCTCCGAACAGAAGAAAGCCGAACTCCTGGAAAACGTCCAGACCGTCAATTCCTGTCTCGAGGCGCTCTTCACGGAGGAGAACGAGGAAAAGGCCATCCGCACCGTCCTCAAGACCATTTCCGGACACTTCAAGGCGTCGCGGGGGTATCTCCTCCAGATCACCCCGGACAAAAAATTCCAGAAGATCTTTTTCGAATATTCTCCGGAGGGGACGGTCATCTTCGAACCGGGGAAGTCCTTTGCCCTGAATGCGGACGATCCGTGGTACCGGCAGATGCTTTCCTCCGATTCCATTATGAAGTTCCGCGAACTGTCGTCTCCCGAATCCGAAAAAAACGCAGGAAACTGGCTCGGCTTCGCCCGGAAGCAGGACATCCGCTCCGCCTATCTTGCAAGGATCATGCTGGACGGCGCGCTCTGGGGCGTTCTCGGGATCATCTACGAACACGGGAAGAGCCCCGATTTCACCGATTCCGATCTGGAGCTTCTGAATTCTGCGGCGCATCTGATTGAAGTCATGCTCCAGCGCCGCGAGTCGGAACATCAGATCGTGGAGGCCATGAAAAAAGCCCAGGCCGCCGACAGGGCGAAGAGCTTCTTCATCGCCAGCGTCAGCCATGAAATCCGCACCCCGCTCAACGCCGTCATCGGGTTCGCCGAACTCCTGAGGGAAGGGAACGTTCCGCCCGCCGAAATGAAAGAGGATCTCGAATCCATCGCATTCAGCGGAAACGCGCTTCTGCAGCTTGTGAACGACGTGCTCGACCTTTCCAAACTCGAAGCGGGGCAGATGGAAATTCTTCCCGAGCCGGCCGACTTTGCAAAGCTCGGTTCCGAAGTCATGCGCGTCTTCGCTCAGCGCGCCGCCGAGC
This sequence comes from uncultured Victivallales bacterium, assembly GCA_964534535.1. Lineage (GTDB taxonomy): Bacteria > Verrucomicrobiota > Lentisphaeria > Victivallales > UBA1829 > CAZHPP01. The sequence goes on from CAZHPP010000170.1 coordinate 6,205, forward strand.
GCAAAGTCCGCCTGATCATCGACATTCCGGACCTGCCCATGCTTGCGCTCGACAAGCTCCGGATCCGCCAGATCCTCTTCAACCTGATCGGAAACGCAGTCAAGTTCACGCCTTCCGGCTCCATCACGCTCCGCGCCCGCTTCACGCCGGCGGCGGATGCGGCTTCCGGAGAGCTGCTCTTTTCCGTCACGGACACAGGAATCGGCATTTCTCCGGCGGACCAGAACAGGCTCATGGAGCCGTTCGTCCAGCTTTCCAGGGTCCGCAGCGGCAATGCGGCGGAAAACGGAACCGGCCTGGGTCTTTCCATCTCGAAACGCCTTGTCGAAAAGATGGGCGGCTTCCTCGGAATCGAAAGCCGGGTCGGAAAAGGCAGCACCTTCTTCGTGCGCCTTCCGAAAATCGCAGTCGCAGGGGAAAAGCCGCGGGACGCCGTACTGCCTGCAGCGCCGCAGCCCCCAATGCCCCGGAAACAGCTTTCCGTCCTCCTCGTCGACGATGTCCCCATGAACCTCAAGGTCATGGCGGCCATGTGCCGGAAGGCCGGAGCCGAGGATCTCGTCACCGCGGAGAACGGATCCTCCGCCCTCGACGAACTCCGCAAACGCCGTTACGACATCGTCTTCACCGACATGTGGATGCCCGGAATGAACGGAGCCGAACTCGCCGCGAAAATCCGCGCAGACGCCCGGCTCAAGGAGATTCCGCTCGTCGCGGTCACGGCCGACATGGAAGCGCGGGACAATTTCCCGCTCGGATCGTTCAATGGAGTTCTTCTGAAGCCGATCACCCTCGAAAAGATGCGGGATGCGCTCGGACTTGCGTCCGCATCAAAAGGCTTATAAGGCGACCGGACTGTTCCCGTTCCCGCCCGAGATCCGCTCGGCGATCCTCCTGCAGAGCCGGATCGTGAGGGAAGAATCACGCCCGGTGCAGATCCCGCAGTCGCGCCCGGTCTCCACTGTCTCCAGAAAACGGTCCAGCTCGGCGGCATAGGGATTGTCGTCCGGGAAACTGTGGACGATGGTCTTCTCCGGCGTGATTTCCTGAAGCTTTCCGGGAACATCGCTCAAAAGCGTGCCGCGCTCGAAATACGCCGCGAAATTCCGGCGGAACGGGAACGACGGCGGCGTGACGAATCCGCCGTCAACGGCGGCGTTCAGTCCGGGATAGCGGAAAACGGCGGAAATGCGGTTTCCTCCGAAATCGCGGCAGAGCAGCGGCTGAATGAAGAATTCCCCGGGTTCCCCCAGACATTGCCGCATGAAATCGATGTCATGGGAAACCAGATCGAAGAGTGCGCCTCCGGACGCGCGGAGAAATTCGGGATCGCGCCAGTTTCCCCATGCCGGGATTCCGGTCCAGCGGTTCATGACCAGATGCCGGAGCGGACCGAGCCGGTTTGAACGCACCGTTTCCCGCAGCAGCGAAAAATCCTTCATGAAGCGGACGACCTGGCCGACGGCAAGGAACTTTCCGGCCGTTTCCGCGGCCCGGCACATCTCGGCGCATTCGTCTTCATGAATGGAGAACGGTTTTTCCACCATGACGTGAAGGCCGTGCGAAAGAGCCTCGAGGACGGCTGGACCGTGAAGTTTCGTGGGCAGGGCGATCACGGCCGCTCCGGCTCCGGCCTTCGCGTATGCCTCCGCGGCCGAGGCATAATGCGGAATCCCCGCAACGTCCTCCGCCGTGATGGAGACGG
>CAZHPP010000171.1:0-7899 GCA_964534535.1 uncultured Victivallales bacterium
CAAGGAAAGTACCGCTCCCGGAACGTCTTTCCAGCAGTCCCGATTCAGTCAGCGAAGCCAGGGCGCGGCGCACTGTGTTCCTGCTGAATTTCAGTTTTTTCATCAGGGCAGCTTCAGACAATACAGGTTCGCCGCGCCGGATATCGCGGCTCAGAATATAGGACTGGATAAAATATTCCGCCTGCGCCTGCTTTGAATTCAGTGCGCTCTCAGCCGGAAGATTGCCTGTCATGCTGATGTCTCCTGTCTTATGTCTCCATTATATCACATTCAGGGAAAAGTGTCAATAAGGCATTGAACCACAATGGAACAAAAGCTGTTCCATAAAAAGGACGGCTCCGCCTGAGACGACGTCACCCTTCAGACATTCAGCCGTCTGACGCTGTTTCCCTGCGTCAGGCGCGGACGGATCATGATGGTCTTTCCGGCAATGGAAACATTATGTTCCAGAGCATCTGTAATTTGGGACGCTGCAATGGAGCATATCTGTTCCAGACGTCCGCACAGAGATGTGTATTCCCCCGTAAGCTGGGTATTGCTGTAAGAACCGGTCAGGCTGATGTCGTCGGGCACAGCAAGTCCGTGTTTTTCAAGCGCCTTCTGAACCGCAGCGGCCCTCGGATCGTCGATGCAGACAATGGCCGTGACCGGCGATTCCGATTTCAGGATCGGCGAGAGCTGTGCGGAATAATCCGGCATTTCAGGCCACGGACTGGTGCAGCGGTCAAACTGCTCCTGCTGAAAATTCACCACCCACTCCGGACGCGCCTTGAGATGATGCCGCGCCATTGCGGAAAGATATCCGCGCAGATGGTCCGGCGCATGATGCATTCCGGCGCAGTCGGAAAAATATCCTATTCTGCGGTGTCCCATGGAAAAAAGAAAGTCCGCCGCCTGGAACCCCATGCTGAAATTATCCGCCTCCACAAACGCGCAGTCGAATTCCGGGACATAGCTGTTGATGCCCACGCATGGCAATTTTGACATGTATCCGGTGTAGAATTTCCGTGAAGGGATGCCGAGGAAACTGATTCCGTCGGCTTTGCCCTGAATCAGCTGATCGGGACATTTCATGCTGTTTCCGACCTTTGCCATTGACATCTTGCATCCGGCGTGATCCAGCGTTTTGGAAAGTCCGTTGAAGATTGGATCGAACAGGGCTTCCATGCTGAACAGCTCTTCCGTGATGGAATTCAGAAAATACAGGAACAGGATGCGGAATGTCTTTTTCTGCCTTTTTGAATGGTGCACCGGACGGTCTTCGAGCGGGACCACATAAGTTCCGCTTCCGCGGGAACTTTTCAGCAATCCTTCCAGTTCCAGTCTGCGGAGGGATTTCCGCACCTGATACCGCGTCAGATGGTAACGCCGCATGAGCTGGAGTTCAGAAAGCAGACGGTCGCCGCCGCGCAGTCTGTTTGAAAAAATTCCCTGACGCAGCCAGCGTTCCAGATTCCGCCCCATTTCCCTTGTCAATTTTTCAGCCATCGCGAGTTCTCCAATGTTCCGATGGAGTTACATTACATCACGGAACATGCAATATCAACTGAAATCCGTCATTATCCGCGGCTACAGATTGAGTTTAACCAGAAAAATTCCCAGAATGATCAGCATCAGGGACAATATCTTGCCGAAAGACATCTTCTCGCCCATCCTGACCGCGGTGAACGCGCTGTATCCTACGATCGTCAGCGAACACGCGGCAGGATAGACAATCTCCACACGGTGAAGCGTTTTCCAGCATGAAAGGGTCAGAAACAGCACAGGGTAGACGGGAACCGTGAACACCGTCCAAAGGAAGGCATAGCGGAGACATTTTGCATAATCAACCCTGTCCCTGCGGATTTCCCTGAAGGAAAAGACCGCGTAGAATGCCGCTTCGCCTGCAAGAAACACGAACGCCCCCAGCACCGGCGACGGCGCCTCCCAGGTCTTCAGCGACGGCAGAATGGTGAATATCTGACCGGTTCCGAACAGCAGCATGGCAATGACGGCAAAACATATCCTGCGCGTGTTTTCCTTTGAAGAACATTCCGTCGCGGATGACGCTCCGCCCGATGCTCCCAGCAGGAAAATCGCAATGACGATGACCGTCATGCCGCCCCAGGCCATCAACCCGGCATGTGCATAGCCGAATGTCACAGTCCACACGAACGGGACAAGAAAGCCCAGCAGCGGAATCGTATATGCCGCCGTCCGTCCGCCCGAATGAAGATTGGACATCAGCCGGATATTGCCGTACGCGTTGAACATTGAACCGACAAGCAGAGACATCAGTGCCGAAGTCTGTCCATGACTGAATGCGGCGAATCCGCCGGAGAGTCCGAGCCAGGCGGCCAGGCATAGAGTCGTCATCGACGCTCCAGCAAGATTGAAAAAATAAAGGGAGCATTGTGCTTTTTTTGCTTCCGTAACGGCCGCGCCGATGGCGATCCAGAGAAAACTCAGAAGGAGAAGATACAGAATGCCGGGAATCATAAATTTATTGTCTTTCAATAAATTCCGGCGGACAGGAAAGATGAATTATTCCTGTCCGCCGGAATGTCCGCCGCCGATTATTTCTTCGGAGGTTCGCCGAAGTCGACGACGTCAAGCATTTCGCCGTCGCGCAGCGCGGATTTGTGAGCGGCGCAGCCCATTGCCATGAGGTGGGCGGCAAACCATACGTTCACTTCCGGGATTCTGTCTTCGGCGACCGCGGAAACGAACTCGTTGACCATGTATGCGTGCGAGCCGCCGTGGACGTCGGAATAGAAATATTCCTTGTCGCCGCGGACCGGTTCAAACGCCTTGTCCACAGCCGGCGGCAGACGGTCGCGCATGTCGGAGTCGGTCAGCGTGAGGATTTCCGGATAATGGCGTTTTCCGTCGGGGACGATCCTGTGGTTCGAACTCCAGCGGTCCAGTGCAAAACTGCCGCGCGTGCCGTAAATGCGGAAATCGGTTGCCTGGAACGTCGGAATTTCCGCCAGTTCGCGGCCTTCGAAGAGCCGGAGCGCGGCTCCGTTCTTCAGGTGGAAGAATGCCGACACGTTCGAAAATTCATAGTTGCGGAAATATGGATCGTTGTTGCGGTTGCGGAATCCGCATGCGCTGACCTTGCGGGCCCTTGTGTTCATGATGACGAGCGGCCCGGCAATGGAATGCGTGGGATAATCCATCGGACTTGTCTTGAATCCGCGTTTCGCATATTGCTCGAAGAGCGTATCGGCCTGGGAACCGATCTTTCCAGTCGTGCGGCCCTTCATGACTTCGCGGAGCGAACAGGCTTCGTCGAGGTCATGCGCATACTGGCCTTCCGCAAGGATGAAGTCGCCGAATTCGCCTGCCGCGGCTTTGCGCCGGCAGAACATGGTTTCGCGCCGGTAGACGGCTGTTTCGCCGAGCATGTAATGTTTGCCGGTGCGCTTGACAGTTTCCACCAGTTTGCCGCAGATGTCGATCGTCTCGTCGAAGTCCGGCAGCGATATGACCGGGACAGCCGAGTAGACGCTTTTGCCGGATTCCAGAACGCGCATGCACTGCTGTGCGTGAAGCCACGGCTGGGTGATGATGACCAGCGCGTCCAGATCGGCCTTGAGAATGTCGTCGAAGGACGTGTAGAGATCCTTCGGAGAAAGTTTTGCCTGCAGATCCCTGCGCTGAGCCCACACCTTGAGCTTTTCGGGTTCGGCGTCGCAGAGCGCCAGCTTGTCCACCAGCGGATGCGCGTTGAAAAGCGGCACGAAAAAACCGCCGAACTGACCGAGTCCCACCATCCCGATTTTGACACCCATGTTCACAATCCTTTCATTTGCGCCGGAATTGTCCGGCTGAGTTTTAGAATTCAGGGAATTCCGAAGCAGCCGGATTCCCGAGTTTTTCACTGACGGCAAGCCAGCGTGAACGCATATTGTCATCTTCCGTGTAAAGCCACGGACGCCAGCCGAGTCTGAGATACATTTTCAACGCGGGTTCGCGGAAATCGTCCGTGGCCAGAGTCATTCCGGCCGCTCCGGCCTTCAGCGAACACCGCAGCGCGGCGATGCAGACGATTCTGCCGAACGAACGTCCGCGGAATACCGGATCGGTCATCACCCACGACAGGTTGTCGTAATTCTTGAAATATCCTTTCCTGGACATGGCGGACGCCGTGATTTTTCCCGATGCGGATTCTTCGATCAGGAAGAATCCGCCGCTGCGCATGTTCGTCTGAGCCGCCGCGAGATCGGCGGCAGCGTTGTCGGGATTGAATCCGCATATTCTGCGAAGTTCAAAATAGGCCATCCGGTCTTTTTCCTCAAACGTCCTGATGCGGAATCCTTTTTCCGGTTCCGGAATTTCGGGCACCCTGAATTTTGCAAACGACATGATCATTTTCAGCTGCTGCATGGATTTTTCCTTTTTGTTGTCCTGTCGATTTGATATCTTTGTTTTTTTACATTAACACCGGGTCTTGCAAAAACAAGATAAATCGACAATATTCCGTCAATAAAGTTATTGAAAGCAGTCCTGTTTGTGATAGAAAAAGTGCTGCAATATGCTTTTACAATCGATGGGGAAAATACGAACATCTTTCAATAACTTAAACAGCTGATATCAATACGACTTGAAGTTCGATGAATTTTATTTGCTGTGTTCTGCCTGATGACTGATTTTAATGCTTTCAATGGGCTGCTCGCCCCTTCAACCCTCGGCAGGACTCAAAGAGCCCTGCACCCTGCGCAAAAATTCAATTTTTGCGCTGATTTTTTTACGACTGTCGATCAGGCGGCAAAACTCCGTTTTCCACCTGTCCCAAAGAATCCCTGAAAAAACAGCAGTCGTTCACTGCACAGCCATTTTTTTAAGTGTTATGCCCGCGGATTTCAGTTAACCGCGTTCAGGAGATATCCGGCGGACGGCTGTCAATCATCGGATACGGAGGAATTTCCGCGATACTGCCGCGGAGACATCCCGTACCACCGCTTGAATTCGCGTGAAAATTCCGCCAGGTTGTCAAACCGGCAGTTGTAAACGATTTCCTTGATCCGCATCCGAGTGTTCCGGAGCATTTCAGCGGCCAGTTTCATGCGCTGTTCCCTCACATATTCATGGATGGGGACTCCGTTGCCCTCCTTGAACAGACGCCGGAAGTAGGAGTATGAAATTCCGGTTTTCGCCGCTGTTTCCTCAAAATCGAATGATGCAAAAGGATCGGCATTGATTTTTTCCGCCATGCGGATGATTCCGAACGGATCTTTCCGCGGGTACTGTTCCTTTCCCAGCGTGTCGGATATGATAAGCATGAGAGTTTCAATTTTCTGGATCAGTTCAGCATGAAACCGAACGGCGTCAATGCGGTATTTCCTCACCATTTCCTGGAAAATTCCATCGACCTTTTCGGGGGAGTCCGGAGTGAGACATCCCTGCGGACACGCCTCATGCAGCGCCGCGCTGATCCGTTCCGCCCTCGGCCCCCTGAAATCGGCATAGACATGTTCGCACTGTACTGAAGCACCGGGAATGCATTCAAAGCGGTAAAGTTCCCCAGGAGCCATCCAGAACAGCATCGGCGCCTTCAGATCAAGACACTTTTTCGGCGTAAACATCAGCATTCTGCCTGCCCTGACGAATTCAAGCGAATATTCATTCGGGCTGCTGAAACGCTTATCCATGCAGATCACTCTGCGCCTGGTGACGACATTGAATTCCAAATCCTGCGAATATTTCAGTTCCGGCATGGCTTTCTCCCTTTTTTATGAAATATAGTTAAGTTTCGGCGCCATTCAACTGATTTCATTCAAAAAAAAACGCAATTTTTATCATAAATGCCAAGTTTTAGTCATCCATGCTATTTACTTTATCTGGGAATTGAAGTATAATCAAAATAACAAACAGGAGTAAAAAGACGATGTTTACACTTGGATGCGCCGAAATTCAGCTGGATGTCCCGCTGTTTGCAGAACTTTTCGGCTACGGAATGTTCATAGGACGCCGCAATATCGGAGTGCACGATCCTATTTTCTGCCGTGCATATTCCTTCAACGACGGCAGCCGCCGCGCCATGATCGTTTATACCGACACATGCACGACAGACGATCTTTATGCGCGGGAGATGCGCGCGGAAATCGCAGGCAGATTCCATATCGGACCGGAATGCATTGCGTTTGTAGCGACACATACCCACAGCGCGCCGCCGCTCGGCGCTCGCTGCTATGTCGGGTTCGGCGAACCGAATCCGGAATTTCAGCGCACATGGAAGACTGCGGTCATGAAAGCCGCGGGCGAAGCCATTCGCAATGAAGAGGAAATCACCTGCACGGAAACAGGAACGGCGCCGCTTTCCCAAAAACTCGGATCAAACCGCGTAGAGCCGGAAAAGAACGCCACCGATGGAACGATCCGCTGGACCCGTTTTCTGCGCCGGGACGGTTCCTGCAAACTTCTGCTGCACAATCACGGAATCCACGGGATTGCAATGAATATGCCGTTTGACAGGCTTGTTTCCGCCGACTGGATGGGCGCTGCCAACCGCATGATAAGGGAACGCGGACTCGCCGACATGCCGCTGTTTCTGCAGGGACCCTGCGGAGATGTCAACACATACACCAGCTGCCGCAAACTCGGGAACGACACCGCGGCCGTTCAGATTGCATCGCTTTACATGGCCGATCTGGAAAAATCCATTGCGGCCGGCGGCGAAAAATCGACGGATTTCACCATCCGCGGCGCATTGAAAAGCGTGAATTTCCCCGTCGTCAGGCGCACGCCTGATGAGCTTCTCAGAGATGCGGAACTGTTCCGCCAGGGCGGAGACAAATGGCATGGCGTCATGCTGGAGGAAATGTCAATTGAGCTCAGGAACGGCGGAAGCCTCACGGCTCTGCACGATCTTCAGGCAATCAGGCTTGGAGAACTTTCCTTCTTATTCATTCCGGGTGAATATTTCGTCGAGGACGGTGCAAAACTGATGTCCAGCTCCGTGTCAAAGCACTGTTTCGCAGTGGCTGTTTCCAACGGAGACGGCGGGTATTATCCATCGCAGTCAGACATGAACCGCTATCCGGACATTGAGAGCAAAAAGGACTGCAAAAATTCATGCGCCTTCGGATTTTATGAGATTTACGGATATCCGGTGAGACATACGTTCAAATATCAGAACAGCGTTGCCGGATTCACGGCGGCGCAGCTTCTTGACATGGAGAAAGCATTATGAAGAATGTGTGCTGTTGAATGCGGAACGCATCGGCGCGTTCCGAAAATCGAACTGAAGAGTCTGCATTTTAAGAGATACCTGTAAATAAAACAAAAAAAAGGAATTGCAAGATGAACACATCTCCGTTTTCCGCAAGGACGAAAAAAACAATTCACTCTCATGGAAGGGAGATGTGTTCCATCAGTCTTTTCTCCCGCGCAGCCGCAAATTTTACATTAATAGAGCTCCTGGTCGTCATTGCGATCATCGCGATTCTGGCCGGATTGCTTCTGCCGGCGCTGAACAAGGCGCGTGAAAAGGCAAAAACGGTCAACTGCCTCTCCAACATCAAGCAGACAGGGACAGGAGTTCTGCAGTATTCCGCTGATTATTCCGGCTGGATCCGCTCCAGTCCGGAGTCGGATACCGTTAACGGAGCACTATGGTATTGGTCCTACGACATGTCCAGGCTGAAATATTTCAGCCGGAAAGTGTCGATCTGTCCCACGGATGAGAAATACGGAGCCGTACTGACCGGAGTCGAGGGGTATGGAATATGGCCGGTCAGCGGTGATCCTTCCGGCCGGATCAGAGCAGCGGCAATCAACGTTGATATCGGGATGGCATCGGAGAAATATCTCGCTTTCAAAGCAGAAAAATGCAGACAGAGCAGTTCGTTCGCCTTCATCATGGAACCCCGCTATGTCGACAATCCCAGGAAGAGTTATTATACGTTCAAATAT
>CAZHPP010000172.1:0-7884 GCA_964534535.1 uncultured Victivallales bacterium
GGAAATTTTATCCTCCGGAAGGGGAACACACTCTGACGGACAGGCTGCTGAGTTCTCCGAACATCGATTTCCTTTCTGCGCCGTACAACTATATTCCGGACACAAGAGCCTGCGGGGGATCCGGACTGCTGGTGCATCTGACGTCCACATTCAGAAGGTATGGAAAACTTTCCCTGAACGAAGCTGATATCAGGACTCACATCTCCCAGCTGAACGACGGAGTAAAGCTGCAGAATGCAAAAGAATCCGTCTCCGTGATCCGCCGGGATCTGTGCAATGATCTTTTCAATCACTCCGGTCTCCAGTTCGCTGAAATGGGAGGAAATTACGGTCCGACCTGGTTCAACTCGCCGGAAATCCGCAACGAAATGAACAAAACCGTAAGCATCTGCCTGCGGCTTGCGGAAACTCTCGACCTTCAGGACATTGCCGATACCGCCGTCGTCTACAATTCACGCGATTTCCGCCATCACGGACCGGCGACGAGGACATTTCCGTTTATCATCGAAGTCAAATATGCCTCTCTGGTCAAGCTGTGCATGTCAGGATATGTTTTTGACCTGATGAGCTATGACGACTTTCTGAAAACCGACAAGAACTACAGAAACGTCATTTTTCTGAACACCTTTACCATAACGGAGAATGAGAAAAATATTCTGAAAAAGAAACTGCGCCGTCCCGAAATTTCAACGGTTTGGACTTATGCCCCGGGACTGATTACGGAAGGCGGTTTTTCGGATCAGAACATGAAAGATATGACAGGAATTGACCTTGCCTCATGCTGGGAGAACAAACCTATGTCCATCCGCATGAACAACGGTTCCGAAATGACTGTTTATGCCCAGTCAGGAAAATCTGCCCCGCACTTGCAGGAGCCGAGAATCTTCAGCCGCGATGCAAAGGCTGAAATTCTGGGACGCTACACGGATGACCGGACTCCTGCCTTCGTGAAAAAGACTCTTCCGGATGGTTCCGTTTCCGTCTTCTGCGGAATTCCGATCACACAGCAAAAGGTCTGGACGGATCTGCTTTCCGGGTTCGGATGCCACAGCTATACTGCTCCGGGAACCCTGATCCGCGTCAATTCGTCCCTGATCATGGTGCACAGCAAAACTTCAGGAATCCGCACGGTGAAACTTCCCCGGACCGTCAAAGGCGCGGTCGACATTTTCAACAGAAAAATCGTCATGAGGAATGCGGACAGTTTCTCCTTCGACGACGAAAACAACACGACTTCGCTTTTTTATTACGGAAACGCCCCGGATGAATTTCTGAAACAGTTGGACAAAGCCTTTCCCGACTCCGCTAAAGCAGGCCGGAACTGACCGGCGGGAAAGCAGACGGACGTTTCTTCTTTATTTTGCGACTTTTCTGCTGTTTTTTGGAACTTTCGTCCTTTCCAAAAACAGCAGAAAGTGCTATAGTAACACAAAAATCAACCAAACTGAAGTGTCACCCATGCATTATCACGAAACCTGCGCCCGCGACAAACGCACCAGATTCTATCTGCCCGTAAAAAAACTCCTTGCGTCCCAAAACGTCGACCGCCCCGAAAGAATCATCGGAAATCCAGAATACCAGACCGTCATCCACTACATCCCGGAAATGACCGTGTTCCACCCCGGCGGAAGCATCCTGCTCGACTTCGGCGCGGCATTCCACGGCGGAATCCGATTCAACAACGTCTGCGGAGGAAGCATCCGCGTCAAGTTCGGCGAATCCATCAGCGAAACGCTCGGAAACGCCGACGAAGACTGCTCCCGCAAAGACGCCACGCTCGAACTGCCCCGCTGCGGCATGCTCGAATACGGCAACACCGTCTTCCGCTTCGTCCAAATCACCAATGCAGGAACAAAGGACCTCAGCTGTCTGAACGTGATCGGCGTCGCGCTCGAACGCGACCTCGATGTCGCCGGAAGCTTCGAATCCTCCGACGAACGGCTCAACACAATCTGGAAGACCGCAGTCCGCACCGTCCACCTCTGCATGCAGGATTATCTCTACGACGGCGCCAAGCGCGACCGCATCGTGTGGATGGGCGACATGCACCCGGAAATCCGCGGAATCCTCTGTGCCTTCTCCGACAATTCCATCGTGCGCGACTCATTCGAATTCCTCATGCAGCAGGCTCCCGCCGACCAGCCCATGAACCAGATATACACCTATTCCTGCTGGTTCATCATCTCTCTGCACGATTACTACATGGCGACCGGCGACCTCGAATTTCTCCGGAAACACGCGGAATACATCCGCCTCATGATGGAAACCTTCGCACGGTTCGCTGGTCCCGACGGCGCGGAATGCGTCCCGGAACGCCGCTTCCTCGACTGGCCCAACAACGACAACCTTCCCGCCAAGCATGCCGGAATCCAGGCGCTCATGGTGTGGATGATGTCCGCCGGAACAGAACTTCTGGACGCGCTCGGGCTCGATTCCGCCGCCGCGAAGGCCGCCCGGAAAAAGCTCCTGACGCATGTGCCCGATCCCGTCGGACGCAAGGCCCCCGCCGCACTGATGACCCTCACCGGGCTCGCCGACCGGCGCGATGTCCTTGAAACGAATCCGCTCTCCGGCGTGAGCACCTTCTACGGTTTTTACATGCTTCTCGCCAAGGAAACTCTGCCCGCTCTCGATCTCATCCGCCGCTACTGGGGCATCATGCTCGACTTCGGAGCCACGAGCTTCTGGGAGGACTTCGACCTCGAATGGACGAAGAACGCCTTCGGGATCGACTCGTTCCCCGTTCCGGGGAAAAAGGACATTCACGCCGACTTCGGAAACTACTGCTACAAAGGACTGCGGCACAGTCTCAGTCACGGATGGAGCTGCGGTCCCGCGCCGTTCCTTTCGGAGCGGATTCTCGGAGTGAAGTTTCTCACGCCCGGCGGAAGCCGCATTTCGGTCCGGCCCGACCTCGGCGATCTGGAATACGTGAAGGGAACCTTCCCCACGCCGCGCGGACTTCTGCATGTGGAAGCGGACCGCTCCGGAAAAGTCACGGCGGAAGCTCCCGCCGGAGTCGAAATCGTCCGCTGAAGTTTCAGATCACGCCGATCCCGCGCAGGAAGACGAAGAGGATCATCGGCGGCGCAAAGAAGCGCATCAGCAGCGACCAGAGCGAAATCAGCGTCATTCCGCCGCCCGTGCGGTACATCTGCTCCGAATCAAGTCCGGAAAGCAGGGCGAAGATATTGATGTCAAGCAGTCCGTGCGTCCCCATGCGGAGTTCGCGCGAGGCGGCGGCCGTTCCCCAGACCCATCCGGCGAAGATTGCGGTGAACATTCCGGCCAGCGGCAGAATCCAGTTGGAACAGAAGAAGTCGACCGTCTGGAAGAAATCGCCCATCAGGTAGAGATTTCCGCAGGTTTTTTCCAGGACGGCATGGAATCCGGAAAGGTTTTTCCATCCGGAGAACGGACAGCTCACGGCGGAAAGGATTCCTGCCGCGCCCAGCACCGCGGCCAGGAACACGACCGCGGGCTTGCGCCTGAGATTGAATTCGTCCATCAGCCAGGTCACGCCGACTTCGAGGAGCGAAGCCCCGCTGGTCACGGCGGCGATCGTCAGCAGGATGAAGAAGACTCCGCACCAGAACCAGCCGAATCCGCCGGGGAAACCGCGGAATGCAGCCGGCAGGACCTCAAAAACCAGACTTATTCCGGAATCGGGCTGGAAATTCATTGCGAACACGGCCGGGAAGATGGCAAGTCCGGCCAGCACGGAAGCAAAAGTGTCCAGCACGACGACGGAAAGCGAAGTCACGAAGATGTTCTGCTCCTTGCCGAGATAGCTGCCGTAGGTGATCATGATCGCCATGCCGAGGCTCAGGGAGAAGAAGGCCTGTCCGAGCGCATCCAGCACGCCGGCCACAGTAATTTTTGAAAAGTCCGGCTTCAGGAAGAAGTCGATCCCCTTTTCCGATCCGGGAAGCAGGATTCCTCGGACGATCACCGCAAGCAGCAGCAGGAACAGGAGCGGCATGAGCACCTTGCTCCAGCGCTCGATCCCCTTGCGGATTCCGGCGAACAGCATGGCCGCGCAGAGCGTCATGAACACCAGATGCATCACAACGGCGCGCCACGGCCACGCATTCTTCGGCGCGGCGAGGGAAATGAAGACGTCCTTTGCCGAATCCACCGTGGCAAATCCGTCCAGACTGCCGGAAAACGAAAGGACGATATAGTCGAGGATCCAGCCTCCGACGACGGAATAATAGGTCATGATTGCCAGGGCGGCAAAGATCTCGATGAGCCCCAGGAACGCAAACCCCATCCGCAGGATCAGCAGGGAACAGACCAAAGCAAGAACGGCGAGCCCCCAGGACTTTCCGATGAACAGCGCCAGCGCCCCGGCAAAGCAGAAAACCGCCGTCACAAGCGCGGTCCTGCCCGGCGGGCCGTTCTGCAGGGCCTTGAACGCGGCATAAGGATTTTTGCCCGTCTTGCGGCCGATCGTGATTTCGCAGATCATCAGCGGCAGTCCCAGCAGGATCACGCAGAACAGATAGACGAGCACGAACGCGCCGCCGCCGTTGCGTCCGGTCATATAGGGGAATTTCCAGACGTTGCCGAGTCCGATTGCCGAACCGGCCGCGGCCAGGATGAATCCCAGACTGCTTCCCCATGTCTCCCGTCTCTCTTCCATCGGAACTTCCTTCAGCGCGAGAACTCGTGGCAGATCGTGCCGAAGGCCGGACGCGCCAGCAGGTCGGCGCAGCCGTAGACGAACGCCTTCAGATAGTCGCGTCCCATGTGTTCGTCGAGCGCGGCCTGATTCTTCCACTTTTCATAGATCATGATGAGATTCGGGTTGTCCTTCGCATCGTGGAGGACGTAGCAGACGTTGCCCTTTTCGGCGCGGGCCTGAACGGCAAGCGCAAGAATCTTTTCCCGCACGGAAGCGCGGAATTCGGGTTTTGCCTCAATCGGACACATGATCGTGATTTCGTCGTCCGGGGTCATCATGATTACAGGATTCCTTTCGTGGAGGGGATGCCTTTTTCGCGCGGGTCGATCGCGACCGCGGAAGCGAGAGCGCGTCCGAAGCCCTTGAAGATCGACTCGAAGATGTGGTGCGTTTCGCCCGCTTCGAGCATCCGGATGTGGAGGTTCATTCCGGCGGTGTTGGAAAGCGCGCGGAAGAATTCGCCGAACAGGGCGGTGTCCAGGTTCAGGATCCGTTCGCGCGGAGGCTCGACGCGGTAAACAAGGTACGGCCGCCCGGAAAGATCAAGCGCGACCATGGCGAGCGTCTCATCCATCGGCAGCAAGAAACTGCCGTAGCGCGTGATTCCGCGCTTGTCGCCGAGCGCCTTCGCGATGGCGCTGCCGAGCGCAAGTCCCGTATCTTCGACCGTGTGGTGGCAGTCGACTTCCAGGTCGCCGCGGACTTTCACGTCAAGGTCGAAACGTCCGTGTTTCGCGAACAGTTCGAGCATATGGTTCATGAACGGGATTCCGGTGTCGACACAGGAGGCTCCTTCGCCGTCGAGGTTCAGTTTCAGCGAAATGGCGGTTTCCTTCGTCTTGCGTTCGATTTCAGCGATTCTCATGATGGTTTCTCCGGTAAATAATGAAATTTACTATGAATATGAGAAAAGTCAAATCGGGAACGCCTGATTTTCCTGCGGAATGCACGCGCTCCTCCGCAGGAATTCCGGATGTTAAAAAATAACACAACTCCATTTCTCTTTCCCGCATTCCGCATTGCTTTTTCCGGGGAAACCGTGTATCTTGGAAGGAAAAACAACGGAGTGCCTTTCATGATTTCCATCCATTTCAGCGAAAAGCTGGGTCCGGTCAAACCGCTTCACGGCATCAACAATTCCCCGGTCACATTCGGAGAACCGCTTCCCGAACTCAAAGAGGCTGGAATCCCGTTCGTCCGGCTCCACGATACCGGCGGCGCCTACGGACAAAACCGCTTCGTCGACATTCCGAACGTCTTCCCGGATTTCAGTGCCGACCCCGAAAAGCCCGAATCCTACGACTTCGCGTTCACGGACGCCATGTTCAAAGGGCTGACCGCTTCCGGAATGCAGATCTTCTACCGCCTCGGAGTCACGATCGAAAATCAGTATCAGATCCGGTCCTACCGGATCGCCCCGCCCGCGGACAGCCTCAAATGGGCAAAGATCTGCGAAGGAATCGTGAAGCATTATAACTGCGGCTGGGCGAACGGGTTCCATTACGGCATTCAATACTGGGAGATCTGGAACGAACCCGAGAATCCCATGATGTGGTCCGGCACCCGCGAACAGTATTTCGAACTCTACCGCGCCGCGGCGAACCACCTCAAGGCGAAATTCCCGGAACTCAAGGTCGGCGGCTATGCCTCCTGCGGGTTTTATGCGGCAAATCGTCCGAATCTGAAGGAGAACGCCTTCTATCAGTCTTTCCTTTCCTGGTTCGACGATTTTCTGGAATACATCAAGGCGCCTGCCACGAAAGCTCCGCTCGACTTCTATTCCTGGCACATCTATACCACGGACATCGCCGAGCTCCGGTTCCATGCGGATTATGCATGCAACACGCTCGCAAAGCACGGATTTTCCGGGGTCGAAACCATTCTGGACGAGTGGAATTACACCGACTGGAAGGCGGAATCCCCGTTCGACGAAATGAAGGAGATGCCCGGCGCAACTTTCGTCGCCGCAGCCTTCTGCACCCTGCAGAATCTCCGCACCGCCAAGGCCATGTATTACGATGCCCTGCCCCAGCGGGCCTACTGCGGACTTTATTATTTTCCGAGCCAGAAGGTCACGAAGACCTATTATTCCTTCCGGATTTTCAACGAGCTTTACCGTCTCGGCACGCAGGTGCGGTGCGAAGCTCCGGAAAGCGAAGGCCTGTTTGCCCTGGCCGCGGCGGGAAAGTCCGGCCGGGCCGCGATGATCGTGAACATGAATCCGGGAAGGACGCCGGTCGAATTTCAGGCGGAAGGCGTTTCCGGGAAGCCGCACGCCGTCCTGCTGGATTCAATGCACACGTTCACGCCGACGGAGACCCTTTTCGATGCAGCGGGCAAGCTGGTCCTTCCGGGAAAGTCGGTCACGCTTCTGCGCTGGTGAGGAACGGGGGGACAACGGAATACCCCCGTACCTGGAAAACATCTGCTTTCAGGGATTTTCCACGAAACGGCAATGAACTGCTCTTCTGCCGCACGATCTCTGTGGAATGCAGCAGGGATGACCGATCCATTGCGTGACGCTCCATGTTTAATTTTTCTTTTCTCTTGACATTCCGGGTTCCCGGGATATGTTATATCGTATGCCTGTTTTACAGAATAATTTGTTTTTTATTAACCGTTGCGGAATAGAGCAGTGATGCTGCATGACTGAAAATAAAATCTGAGTAGAAGCAAACGGAGAGAGAATATGAATTACGATATTTCCAGCGGGGTAACAAGTTCCGGAGTCATTGTCAGCGGTTTCGAATCAATGAATGTTTCCTCTGGAGGCAGTGCCGTTTGCACCACGGTCGAATTCGCTGGAAGGTTAACTGTCGCCTCCGGCGGAAATGTCATTTCCACCATGGTTTCATCCGGCGGAACCATCAACGTTTTTCTCAGTGGCAATGCAACCTCAACCACGATTGAATCCTGTGGGAAGATCAATGGTTTTATTCTACAGACGGAAACTGTTTACGATTCCATCGTCAACGGTGCCGTCAATGTCAGCAATGCAGTGGTTGTCTCCGGCGGAGCAGGCATTTTCTCCGGCGGAAATGTCACTTCCGCCACAGTTTCATCCGGCGGGAATATACACGTTTATTCCGGCGGAAATGTCACTTCCGCCACAGTTTCATCCGGCGGGAATATACACGTTTATTCCGGCGGAAATGTCACTTCCGCCACAGTTTCATCCGGCGGGAATATACACGTTT
>CAZHPP010000173.1:0-4168 GCA_964534535.1 uncultured Victivallales bacterium
TACAGCGGCAGACCGCGCACCGATTTCTCATGGTGTGAAAGTCGCGAGACAGTCTATCCCCACTGCGCGGCGGCATGTCTGGCCGGAGACTTCAAGTTCTACGATCATATGATTCAGGACGGACTTCCCAAGGCGGACCATTATTCGGATTATCCTTTCCGCATTGCGGAAAAACTCCTGCAGGGCTTCTGCGGCGAACCGGGCGAAATTCCGTTCGATCTGGCGGACGGTTTTTATCCTCTTGCGTTCCGCTATGCCGCGCCGCGGCTCCTGATGTCCGGACTTTCTCCCGAGCAATGGCTTCTGCGCGCCCGGAGCCTCTTCCATGCGGACTCTTCCCCGGAAGGCCTCCTTGATTTCATCATGCTTTCCATGTGGAGCATCAGCCGGGGGAATCTGGGCTTTGCCGCTGCGCACAGCTCTTTGGACAGGATCCTTCCGGATGCCGTTTCCGGAGCGGAAGCGGCCCTTGCCGGGGACTGGAAGTCCGCCGACCGCTGTTTCGGACATGTGCTGACGGACGGCGGATACGCTTCGCTCCGGTTCCCCGCATCCTTCCTGGCGGCGGGCATCCTGGTCGGAATCCGCGCCGAAACCGGAAAAACCAGGATGAAACGCCTGTTCGATTCGTTCCGGTTCCTGGAAGGGCCGGTCATGACCATGTTCGAACATTCACTTTCCATGCTTCAGGGGATTGAAGACGGCACCCCGGAGCCTCCGGAGCATTCCGGCGGTTTTACGGACATGATTTTCTCGCTGATGGCGGTGCGGGGACTCTTTGCCTCCGTTCCCGAAACGGATTTCCTGCGGTGCCGCAAGTCCGCTGAAACCATGGCCGCTTCCGGCATGAAGCTCGAAGGAGTCTATGCCCTCGCCGCAAGCGCCGCCATGACCCCTTCCGAACCGGTCCGCGCCGCAACGCTCGAAGAGGCGGAAAAATACGGCGCCGTTCCGCTTTTCATTCCGGCTCCCTACCATGCGCCGTGGGAGCGCGCGCTGGAGGAAATTTCCGGCATCTTCGCTCCGCCTGCCCCTGCGGCGGAAGAGTCCCGGAAAGATGTCCTGGAATGGCGGCTGCGGACCATGCCGGTTCCCGGGCGCACGGACCTGCGGATTCTCCGCGAAATCATGCCTGTCCGCCGGAAACTCCTGAAACGGGGGAGCCTTTCCGCCGGGAAGGAGCTTCATTCTCCCGATCTTGCAAAGGGGAAATACGATTCCCTTCTGGATGAATTCGGGAAAAAAGTCCGCGACCTGCTGCGGACGGACTGCGGCGGGGGCATGTTCGGAATCCCGCCGGAAGCGCTTGATCTGCTTTCCGGCGCGCCGAACGTGTTCCCTGACAATGCGAAAACAGCCGTCCGTCTGGCTCCGGCGAAATTGGAGATCGCGGTCGACGGCGAACGCGACGGTTCTCTGGTTCTCTCCCTCCCGAGACTTTTCCGGGACCCGCCCGACGGGCCGATCCTCTTCACAGATTCGGAAGGAATCTGCCGTTTTTTCCGCGAAACGCCCGAATGCGGAAAACTGCGGCAGGTCTTCTGCCGCTTCGGCTCCGGGGCAAAACTCCGGATCCCGGCCGATTCCGTCCCGAAAGTTTCCGGAAAACTTTCTGCCGCCGTCGGGAAAATCCTTTTTTCGGGAGAGCGCGTGGAATCGGTCCTGGCCGGGCTTCCCGAACTCCGCGGCGAAACGGCGCTCCGCATGAGAATCAGCCGCCGCAATGCCCTGATGGTCTTTGAGCTCCGGAACAGACCGATCCCCGATGCCGAACTCCTGGTCACGCCCGGAATCGGACGCGAAAAGGCCATTGTGACCGTCGGCGGGGTCCAGTCGCTTCTCGTCCGCGACCTTGCCGCCGAAACCGAAGCGAAGAAACGCCTGATCGAAGTCTGCCCCGCACTCGCTTCCGATGAAACCGTCCCGTGCGTCTGGGAGCTCGACGATTTCTCCTCCATGCTCGAACTGCTTGCCGAACTCCATGATTCCGGAATCCCCCTCGACCGCCGCGAAGACGACGCCGTCACCGTGACCACCGTTTCCGCGAGTTCCCTGAAACTCCGCGACGGTTCCGCCGCCGAATGGTTTTCCCTCGGCGGCGAATTCACCGTCGACGGGAAGGAAGTGCTCCGCTTTTCCGAACTTCTGGACGCCTTTTCCAAAGGCGGAGGCCGCTTCATCCAGCTCGGCGAACGGAACTATCTCCGGCTCACGCGGGACCTTGCGAAACAGCTCGAACTCCTCCGCATGGCCGGAACCGTCCGCGACGGCGAACTCCGCATTTCTCCTGCCGCGCTCCCCATGCTCAGCCGCGTGTTCGGGGATTCCGGCACGCCGCCTCCGCCGATGTTCCGCGCCCGGCTCAAGTCCGTCCGCGACGCCTTCACCCGGGAATTCAAGGTCCCGCAGAATTTTCAGGGCGGACTCCGCCCGTATCAGGTGGAGGGCTTTACGTTCCTGAGCCGTCTCGCCGCGTGCGGAATCGGTGCGTGTCTGGCCGACGACATGGGTCTCGGCAAGACGGTTGAAGTCCTTTCCCTGCTGCTTGCCCGCGCCGCCGAAGGTCCGGCCCTGGTCGTTGCGCCGGCCTCCGTCTGCCGGAACTGGCTGTCCGAAGCCGCAAGATTCACGCCGACCCTCCGCGCCTCCGTTGCCGGACAGGAGGCCGAGGATGAAAAGGCCCTCCGTTCCGCCGGACCGTTCGACCTCATGATCTGTTCCTACGGTCTGCTGCAGTCCCGCGGAGAACTGTTCCAGTCCGTCCAGTGGAAGACGGTCGTCCTGGATGAAGCCCAGTTCATCAAGAACAGGACTTCCAAGCGCGCACGCGCCGCAAAAAAACTCCATGCAGGATTCCGGATCGCCGCCACCGGCACCCCCATCGAAAACAACCTCATGGAGCTCTGGAGCATCTTCGATTTCCTGAACCCGGGACTTCTGGGATCGGAAGAGTCGTTTGCCGGACTCTGGTGCGGGACTTCCTCCAATCCGGCCGCCCTCCGGAAACTCGTCTCCCCCATGATCCTCCGGCGCCTCAAATCCGACGTCCTCGACGATCTTCCGCCCAAGACCGAAATCACGGTCGGCGTGGAGCTTTCCGACTCCGAACGCAGTCTGTATGAAAGTCTGCGGCAGAAGGCGCTTTCCGAACTTTCTTCGGATTCCGGACACATCGGAATTCTTGCACATCTCACGAAACTCCGCCGCGTCTGCTGCCATCCTTCGCTTGCGGCGCCTCAGTTCGCGCCGGCGGAGGGCGCCAAGCTGGAAAAACTCCTTGAGCTCGCCGCCGGACTCCGGGAAAACGGACACCGCGCTTTGGTGTTCAGTCAGTTTGTGGACTTTCTTGCGCTGGTCCGGGAGGAATTCCGGAAGAGCGGCTTCACGTTTCAGTATCTCGACGGTTCGACGCCGCTCGACGAACGTGCCCGGAGCGTCGAGGCGTTTCAGCACGGGGAAGGCGATTTCTTCCTCATCAGCCTCAAGGCGGGCGGAACCGGACTCAACCTCACAGCTGCCGATTATGTGATTATCGCCGATCCCTGGTGGAATCCGGCGGTCGAGAATCAGGCTGCCGACCGCGTCCACCGCATCGGACAGGAAAAGCCCGTCACGGTCTACCGTCTGGTCACGGCCGGAACGGTTGAGGAAAAAGTCATTGCCCTTCATGCGCGGAAGCGCCGTCTTGCCGAAGACATTCTTGAGGGCACGGATACGCTGCGCTTCTCCGCCGCAGAGCTCCTGCAGCTCCTCGAAAAATGAGTTCAAAATAAAAAATTCCGCATTCCCGCTTGCATTTTGCGGAAACCATGGTATTGGTATCACCAGGAGACAGGGCTACATCCTCTGAACGTTGAATACATTGGGGCCGCAAGGCCTTATCGTAGATTTAAAGTTGGAGCGGTATGTTCCCCCCTGTCTCTGTTTTTTTGTATTGAATGCGCCGCAGGCGCGCTTCATGCACCGCAGGTGCGTTTCATGCGCCGTAAGGCGCGCTTCATGCACCGCAGGTGCGTTTCATGCGCCGTAAGGCGCGCTTCATGCACCGCAGGTGCGCTTCATGCACCGCAGGTGCGCTTCATGGATCTTGTATTGAAGTATCTGTTCTATAAGACATGAAGTGTTCTCGCGGAGCTCGAACATGAAGTGTTCTCGCGGAGCTCGAACA
>CAZHPP010000173.1:4268-7883 GCA_964534535.1 uncultured Victivallales bacterium
AAGTGTTCTCGCGGAGCTCGAACATGAAGTGTTCTCGCGGAGCTCGAACATGAAGCGTTCTCGCGGAGCTCGAACATGAAGCGTTCTCGCGGAGCTCGAACATGAAGCGTTCTCGCGGAGCTCGAACATGAAGCATTTGCTCCGCAGATATGAAAGAATCCCAAAAACACGAATCACAACAGAAAGACTGTTTTTTTATGTCCAGTGCGGGACCGAATAAACTTGTAGACCTTTCAATAGAATTCGCCGTGGAAATTCTGAATCTTGTCGGACAACTGAAAGCGCAGAAAGAAAGTATTGTTTCCAACCAGATCGGACGTTCCGGCACCAGCATCGGGGCCAATATTCACGAAGCACAATACGCCCATGGCAAAGCGGACTTCATTTCAAAACTTCAGATCGCATTGAAAGAGGACAATGAAACATCATACTGGCTTCTGCTGCTGTATAAGACGAATCATCTTGATGCGGCGGAATACAGGCGTCTGGAAAATCTCTGCCGCGAACTGCGGGTCACGCTGATTGCTTCGCTGAACACGGCGAAAGGCCATTTCGTCCGTGCGGTGCCCCCGCTTAAATTCCCGCAAAGAACACTTTGAGCGCGTCGAGCACGGCCTTCACGTTGTGCACGCGGAGGAATTCATATCCGTTCACGGCGGAAAGGATTGCCGCGCCGCACGTGGCGTAATCGCGTCCGGCAGGAACCGTTTCACCGGTGATCTTCCCCAGGAACGACTTGCGGGAAGGTCCGGAAAGCAATGGATATCCGAGTTCCCGCAGCGCATTTCCCGCCCGGAGCAGCGCCACGCACTGTTCCGCCGTTTTTGCGAAGCCGAATCCGGGGTCCAGGATGATGGAATCGCGATGGATTCCGGCGCGCAGAGCCGTTTCCGCGGCTTCGGAAAGGAATCCGGAAACTTCTCCGGTCAGGTCGGAATAGACGAGATTTCCTGAGTCCTGCATGGTTTCCGGCAGCGCGCGGGAGTGCATGATCACGACTCCGGAATCGAATGTCGCGACCGTCCGCGGCATTTCCGGATCGAACCGGAACCCGGAAACGTCGTTGATGATGTCCGCGCCGAGCTCCAGCGCGTTCCGCGCGACGCATGCCTTGCGCGTGTCCACGCTGATGAAGATATCGGGGAAAATCTTTTTTGCGAGAGTGACGGCGGGAGCGATGCGTTCGAATTCGGCTTCCGGAGGGACTTCGGGTGCGCCGGGACGCGTGGATTCTCCGCCGACATCAAGAATCCGCGCCCCGGAATTCACCAGGGTGCGGATTCGTTCCTCCAGAGGGACCGTGCTGCCGCCGTCGCTGAACGAATCCGGCGTGACGTTCAGGATTCCCATCACGGCCGGAATCGTTCCGCCGTACTCGAACCGGCGGCCGCGGACGCGGAGACTCTTCACTTATTTCGTCTCCGGAGCTGCGGGATCGGCCGGGGGCTGAGGCTCCGCGGGCTTGTCCGATGCGGAAGCGTCGGCGGCCGGAGCGGCGGAATCCGCGGGCTGCTGTGCGCCTTCGGGGACGGCGGGCGCCTGGGCGCCAGGCATGTCTCCGGAGGTTTCCGAAGGCGTTCCGCCGAGATCGACGGGCGATTCGGCAGGCTTGCTTTCGCCTTCCACATGCAGGATCCTGACGACTCCGGTGATCTTGTCGTTCTTGCGGAGTTCCATGATCTTGACGCCCTTGGAGGCGCGGCCCACAATGCGGATTTCATCCACGGTGATGCGGGAGACCTGGCCGCGTTCGGTGGTGATGAGCAGTTCGTCGCCCTTCCTGACTTCGAGGGAGGCCACGACTGTTTCGCCTTCGCGGAGGTTGATGTTCTTGACGCCCTTTGCGCCGCGGCGGGTCAGACGGTAGCCGTCGACGTAGCTGCGCTTGCCCATGCCGCCCGAGGTCACGATGAGGATCTGCGGTTTGCCGTTGTCCTCAATGATTTCGTTTTCGTCTTCGGCGGATTCAGCTTCGGTTTCGGGTTCTTCCTTTTCCTCGGCCTCGGTTTCCTTGTCTTCGGTTTCGGGGGCTGCTTCGGCGCTGTCTCCGCCTTCCGGAACTTCCGGAGCGGGGGCGGGCGGAACCATGTCGGAGTGGAAGACTTCCATTCCGACGATTTCGTCGTCGGCGAGTTTGAAGCGGATTCCGGTCACGCCGCGCGCGCCTCGGCCCATGGAGCGCACTTCGTTTTCATGGAAGCGGCAGGCCATGCCTTTGGCGGTGGAGAGGATGATTTCGCAGGAGCCGTCGACCAGAGCCACGCCGACGAGATCGTCGTTTTCCATGATGTTGAGGGCGCGGATTCCGATCTTGCGGAGATTGCGGAAGTCGGAAAGCGGAGTCTTCTTGATGACGCCGCGCTTGGTGGCCATGGCGATGCAGTAGTCCGGAACGTCGAACATGGCGCGCTTGATCGTGAGCATGGAGCGGATCTTTTCGCCGGGTTCGATCTTGATGAGGTTGATGATGGCCTTGCCCTTGCCGGTGCGGGTGCCTTCCGGGATGTCGTAGACGTGGAGCCAGTGCATCATGCCCTTGTCGGTGAAGAAGAGGATGATGTCGTGGCTGTCGGCGTTGAAGAGGTGTTCCACATGGTCCTCTTCCTTGGTTTCCATGCCGATGATTCCCACGCCGCCGCGGTGCTGGACCTGATAGGTGTCCGCGGGCACGCGCTTGATGTAGCCGGTGTTGGAGACGGTGATGACGCACGAATGGTGCGGAATGAGGTCTTCGATGTTGATTTCGCCGGCGTCGTGCGTGATTTCGGTGCGGCGGGCGTCGCCGTATTTGTCGCGGACTTCGAGAAGTTCGGTCTTGACGATTCCGAGCTGTTTTTCGCGGGAGGCGAGCACGCTCTTGAGATATTCGATCAGCTTGACGAGTTCGTTGTATTCGTTCTGGAGGTCTTCGACCGCGAGTCCGGTCAGCTGGTGGAGCCGCATGTCGAGGATCGCGTTGACCTGGAGCTTGGAGAAGCTGAAGCGGGCGCACAGGGCGTCGGCCGCGGCTTCGCGCGTCCGGGAGGCGCGGATGATCTTCACGACTTCGTCCAGATTGTTCACGGCAATCAGCAACCCGTCGAGGATGTGCTTGCGGGCTTCGGCGCGGTCGAGGTCGAATTTCGTGCGGCGCTGGATCACTTCCAGACGGTGGTCGATGTAGCACTGGAGGATCTGCTGGAGGTTCAGGATGCGCGGACGGTTCTTGTCGACCACGAGCATGGTGCACCCGAAGATTTCCTCCATCTGGGTGTGGGCGTAAAGCTGGTTCAGGACCACGCTGGCCATGGCGCCGCGCTTGACGTCGACGACCACGCGGATTCCGGTGCGGGAGCTTGTTTCGTCGCGGAGCCCGCCGATCCCGTTGATCTTTTTGTCCCGCACAAGGTCGGCGATGTGCTTGACCATCATTTCCTTGTTGACGGTGTAGGGGATTTCGGTGACGATGATCTGTTCCTTGCCGTTGGACTCCACGATTTCGGCGCGGGCGCGGATTTTCAGGACGCCGTGCCCGGTCTCATAGAGCTTGCGGATCTGGCCCAGGCCGCAGATGATGCCGCGGGTCGGGAAATCGGGTCCGGGTAGACGCGTGAGGACCTCTCCGAGGTCCGGGTC
>CAZHPP010000174.1:0-7840 GCA_964534535.1 uncultured Victivallales bacterium
AAATATCTGGGCGCGTGGTTCGGGGCGGAGATCACCGGAATGGCGCCTCCCATCCGCCGGTATCTGGGGCTGGCGCGGATCCCGCAGGCCGGCGTGGCGATCGGACTCGCGTTCATGGGCTACCGGATGCTGCCGCCGGACAGCGGCAAACTCCTGCTGACGATCATTCTCGCGTCGTCGATCCTCTACGAGCTGGTCGGACCGGGCGCGGCGAAGCTTTCGCTGTTCCTCTCCGGAACGATCCAGAAGGGCGCCCAGCCCGATTCCGCAGCCGAATCCGCCGCAACGATCGAGCTGGAAAATCACAACCTTTCCGAGCCCCCTCCGCCGAAGGCGTGAGCCGGAAAAGTTCAGTTCTTTTCGAAGAGGTGCCGAAGCAGGTCTTCGGCCGTGAAATGGAATCCGTGCACGGACGCGAGCGCGAGAAAGGCTTCGATCACCTTTTCCTGTTCCGGGTATTTCGTCTGGAGCGCCAGGGCTTCCGCCTTCACGTCCGGAGCGGTTTCCAGAAACAGGTAGAACGCCTCGACGTCCGGATTCGTCTTCATTCGATGTTCTGGACCTGCTCGCGGATCTTCTCAAGCTCGGTCTTGAGCATGACGACCGCAGGGGAGATTTCCGGACACGACGCCTTGGTTCCGAGCGTGTTGCATTCGCGGAAAATCTCCTGGACCAGGAAGTCCAGACTCCGGCCCACCGGCTGAGAAACATCGGCCGCAATCTTGCGGAAATGCCCGAAATGGCAGTGGAGGCGCGTGATCTCTTCCGTGACGTCATAGCGGTCGCCGTAAATGACGGCTTCCTGCAGGATTCGGTCGGCAGTGACGGCGGGGTCGAGATGCAGTTCGGCAATCTTGTCCTTCAGGCGCTGGGTCTGGGACCCTGCAAGCTGCGCGGCGGCAGGTTCGATTCCCGCGAGCATGGACTCCATCGCGGCGATGCGGGAAAGCAGGTCGGCAGAAAGTTTTCCGCCTTCATGGGCACGCATCCTGAGGAGGGAATCCAGCGCGGAACCGAGCGACGCCAGCACGGCGTCCTGAAAACGGCTGTCGGAATAATCGCGCGGCGAGACCGCGGGCATTGCCGGGATTGCCAGCAGGTCGGAGATCGTGATTTCCCCCGGAATGCCGTTGGCCGTCTGGAAGGCCTTCGCGGCCCGGTAGACAGGCAGGAGTCTGGAGAAATCGACCTGCGGTGCGCTTTCGGGACCGCAGACGGTCTCGATGCGGATCGAAAGCTGCCCGCGCGCGATTCTGGCCTGGACAGCGCTGCGGACGGCCGGTTCCAGTGCGGCCAGCTCGTGCGGAAGCGAAAGTTTGATCTCAAGCTGTTTCTTGTTGACGGAGGAGATCTCCGTCCTGAAGGTGATTGCGGACTCGGGTTCGGTGAAAGAACCGCTTCCGAAACCGGTCATGCTGTTCATGGATTACCTCGGATGATGTGTTTTTCAAGTTCGGAACCGGAAATCTTGGCGGAGCCCTTCGGGGTCCAGCCGGCAAAGCCGTTTTTGGAAAGTCCCGTGACGACTACGGCGGAGGAACGTCCTCCGACGAACCAGGCAATGGAAATCTGCTTCGGTTCATCCTCGCGGGCGGATTCCTTCAGATATTCCATCCAGCCGCCCTTGTCGGGATCGATCTTGGGCGGTTCGTATTTGACGGGGAAATCCGTGCGGAGATACTGGGGATCGGCGAACCGGATCACATCGGCCTCGTCCGGGGTAATGCCGGGAAGGGCGTTCAGGACGTAGTCCGCGGCGCGGATCCGGGCGTTTTCGCGGTCGGTGTCGAGCGCGTTGAAGTTTTTGACGAGCAGACGGTCGGGCGACCAGAACTTGAACGAGCGCTCGCCCGTGCCCACGACCACGAGCGACCCGGTCATTCCGGGCACGTTCCAGACCATGCACTGCTGCATCAGGTCGTGGTTTTTCGAGCTCATGGTATCTTTGCTGAAACGGGTCTGGATATGTTCAATGGAATCGAACCGGATCGGCTGGCTGTCCCAGATCAGGGAGTCCATGATGACGGGATCGTTGTAGCGGATGTAGGCGAGCTGGAGGGCCGAGAGCGGCTTGGAATGGTCCAGCGCATAGGTCCTGGCGTGCTCGACGGCGTCCGCGCGGTAGTCGTAGGAGCACGCGCACATCAGCAGGGCGGACAGCGCCGCAGTCAGGAAAGTCAACGGTTTCATCATCGCAGTCATTCTCCGAGTTTCGGAAAATATACCACGCGCAAAACCCTTTTTCAATGCGTCCGCGGGGAAAAAGGCCGGGTTTTGCGGTTTTCCCGCGGCTGTTTCCGCCGAAAGCGGCGGGCGGGAACAATCCGAATTCCGTTCAGAGTGTTTCCACCGTTGTTTTTCCCGAGGACAGGATAAGGTTCAGCGAAGCGGCATTTTCCGGCGTTTTTGCGGTAATCAGCAGGCTGACGGACTCGAGGCCGCATACGCGGTGCATTCCCGATATGCCGATCTTGCTGTGGTCTGCGATCACGATCGTCCTGGCCGAATTTGCCGTCATGGCGCGGCCGATGCCGGAAACCAGTTCATTGTTGTTGTAGACTGCGGAATAATCGATTCCGCGTGCGGAAATGACCGCGGCATCCGCATGGTAGCGCTCCACATTGTGTTCGGCATTCGAACCGAGAAGCAGTCCGCTTTCCGGATAGAAATGTCCTCCGGTCAGGAACACCCGCGGTCCGCCGCCGTTCGGGAAACGCCGTGAAAGCATGCTGCAAAATGCCAGAGAATTCGTCACGACGGTCTGTTCGGGATCGTTCAGAAGCATTCCAAGATGGGCAGTCGTGCTTCCGCCGTCGATAAACAGCGATTTGAGCGTTCTGATATGCTCGAACGCGTGCTCGGCCAGCCGGCGTTTCTCGTCGGAATACCATTGTTCGCGCAGCAGAAGCGGCAGAGGCTGTTCCCGGCAGTCGGACATGCGGCGTATGCCGCCGCGCGTGCGTCCGACCATGCCGCTTCCGGCGAGTTCGGCAAAATCCCGGCGGAGCGTCGCGGGCGAGGCTCCGAACAGTTTTACGGCATCGTCGATATACAGCACATCATGTTCCGCAAGATAAAAAAGAAGTTCTTTTCTTCGGTCGAGTTTGCCCATTGCGGTTTTCCTTTTGCTGTTTTTTGTTCCTCTGCCCCAATATAACAGTTATTCCGGAATGTTTCAATCATTATTTTGATTGAAATTAAAAAAATAATCATTTTTTGATTAAAAATATTTGCTTTCAGGGGGTTCCAGTTTATATTGCCGCAGTCTGCAGCCATAAAAACATGACATGATGCAGCATGTCTCAAACGAAAGGGATTTCAGAAAGATGCTGACAAGAGCAGTAAGACTGTATGGAGTGCGCGACCTGCGGCTGGAAAACTTCGAGCTTCCGCAGCCGGGGGATGGAGAAATACTGGCCCGGATCGTTTCCGACAGCGTCTGCATGTCGACGTACAAGATGGCGGAACAGGGGGCAAAGCACAGGCGTGTGCCAAAAGACGTTTCCGCACATCCTGTGATCGCAGGCCACGAGTGCTGCGGCGAAATTCTCTGCGTCGGCAGGAAATGGCAGGGTTCATTCAAGGCGGGTGATCGGTTTGCCCTGCAGCCCGTGGTCAACGCGGGAACCTTCGCCACAATCGGGTATTCGTTTCCGACGGCCGGGGGAGACGCCACGGTGATTCTGCTGCCGGAGGAGGTCATGAAGGCAGGATGCCTTCTGCCGTATCGCGGGGACGCATTTTTCAAGGGCAGCCTCGCAGAACCGATGAGCTGCATCGTCGGCGCGTTTCATGCGGTCTATCATTGCGGCGCCGGCTGCCGTCACGAAATGGGCATCCGCAAGGGAGGACGCATGGCAATCCTTGCCGGAACCGGGCCGATGGGACTCGGCACGATCGATTATGCGCTGCACGGCCCGAGACGCCCGAAACTTCTGACCGTCACGGACATTGACCCAGTACGGCTTGCCAGGGCAGAAAAAATATTCCCCCCGGAAGAGGCGGCAAAAGACGGAATCGAGCTTCATTTCGTCGACGGCAGGAAGCCGGACATCGTCGAGGAGCTGCTTGGCTTTTCCGGCGGACAGGGGTATGACGATGTTTCCTGTCTGGCTCCTGTCAGCAGCGTGGTCGAACAGGCCGACCGCATTCTTGCGCGCGACGGCTGTCTGAACTTTTTTGCAGGACCCGTTGATACCGAATTCAGCGCAAGATTCAATTTCTACCGTGTGCATTACAACGGGACGCACGTCGTCGGGACTTCCGGCGGAAGCGTCGATGACATGCGCGAAGCGCTGGAACTGATGGCGGACGGCATGATTCATCCGGAGGTAATGATCACGCACATCGGCGGATTGAACGCGGCAATTCCGACGACGCTGCATCTGCCGTCAATCCCCGGCGGAAAGAAATTGATATACACCCATCTTGAGATGAACCTGACGGCGATCGACGATTTCGCCGCGCTCGGGGAAAAATCGCCGCTTTTCAGAAGGCTCGCGGAAAGCTGCGGACGCAGCCGCGGCCTCTGGAACGCCGAAGCCGAAAAAATACTGCTCGAAAATTCTGACTGTTCAAAGAAGGGAAAGGAGTTCTCCAAATGAAAAAAGATGGAATTCTGCTGTGGGAGGCCCATCGCGGCGGCGGGGGCGGCTTCGAAATGCCGGAAAGCTGCATGGCCTCGTTCGAATACGGCTGGCTCCTCGGAGGCCGCCCCGAAGCCGACATCAATGAAACAAAGGACGGCTGCATTGTCTCTGTCCACGACGCAACTCTCGACCGCATCGTCCCGGAACTGCCGGCCGGCCTCAGGGGAAAGAAGATCAGCGAACTTTCCAAAGCCGATTTCTCCGGACTTTCCACCGGCGGCACGGAATATCCCGGACAGAAAATTCCGTTTCTTGAAGATCTTTTCAGGGTGCTGAAACAGGATCCCTCAAGAAACATGGTCCTTGATTATAAGAACGTCGATCTGAAAAAACTGGCCGCCATGATCGATTCGCATGGAGTCGCCGGACAGCTGACATTTGCCTCCTGCGACATGGCGAAATGCGCTGCGGTGAAGGCAATGCTGCCCGCAATCCGGACAAAACTCTGGATCGGCGGTCCGGCTTCCGCCATAGAAAATACATTCCGGAAGGCCGAACAGGAAAAGATGAAGGACCTTGATGAGGTCCAGCTGCATCTCAACGATGCGCAGAATGCATCGTCCGGAACCTGGCGCTATGATCTTGCACCGGAAGCCGTTTCCCGCGCGCTGGCCGCGGCAGAAAAGCGCGGCGTGGTGCTTCAGACCCTTCCATGGAAATTTGAAAAGCAGGACCTGTTCCGCATTCTTGATCTCGGAGTCAGGTCGTTTGCCGTGGATTATCCGATCCGTTTCATCAAGGCGTGCGCCGAATATTTCGCGCGCGCGGAATGACAGCCTGACAGGGAGACAACAAATGGCTTTGACAACTCTTTCAGAAATGCTTTCGGACGCCGTGGCACGGCATTACGCCGTGCCGATGTTCGACGTCTCGGACCTGGAGATGATCCGGGCTGCTGCCGAAGAGGCGGAGGCCCTGCGGTCTCCGGTCATTCTCGCGGCTCTTGCCCCGGATATCGCCGGAACACGGCTCAATTACTGGTTTGCTCTGGCATCGCTTGCGGCACGGAATGTGTCGGTGCCGGTCTGCATCCATCTGGACCATGCGTCCGATTTCGCTCAGGTGAAGCGTGCCGCGGAGATCGGATTCACCTCCGTGATGCTGGACGCTTCGGCCGAAAATTTTGAAGTGAACATGCGCCGGAGCAGGGAAGTCACAGAGGCAATGCATCCGCGCGGAATCACTGTGGAAGCCGAACTCGGACATGTCGGCAACGGCCTTGTCGGTTCCGGCGAAAAGACGTCTTCCGAAAGTGAAAATGCCGACAATCTGACCCAGCCTGAAAAGGTCGCCGAATTCGTCGACTGCACGCATGTGGATGCACTCGCGGTGGCGATCGGCACGGCGCACGGCGTGTATGTGCGGACTCCGAAACTCGACATTGCGCGTCTGGACCGGATCCGTCACTCCAGTCCAGTGCCGCTGGTGCTTCACGGCGGATCGGGGACTCCCGCGGATCAGCTTGACGCCGCAATCCGGCATGGAATCTCGAAAATCAACATCTTTTCCGAACTTCTGAACGCCTGGAATACCGGGATGTTCAGGGAATTGCAGAAACAGTCCAGCATGTCGGTGTGGCCGTCCGTTCTGAGGGTGAATCCGGAAGCGGCGCTGCGCTCCGTAATCCGGGGGAAGATCACACAGTTCGGGTCGGCCGGACGCGCCTGAACAAGTCCGTCCCGGAAAAACAAAAACCGCCGCACGGCATCTGCTGCCGTGCGGCGGTTTAATATATCCCGAACCCCTTATTTCGGAGCTTCGATCCTGTCGAAGCCCGTATAGGGCCGCAGCGCTTCCGGAATCACGATGGAGCCGTCTTCCTGCTGGAAGTTCTCCATCATGCAGATCACAAGACGGTCCGTGGCGGCCGTCGCGCTGATCGTATGCACGAATCCACGCTGTCCGTCCTTCGTCTTGTAGCGGATGTTCAGACGGCGGGACTGGAATTCGGTCAGGTTCGTGTTGGACGTGACCTCGCGGTAGCCGTTGAAGCTCGGATACCACGCCTCGATGTCATACTTGCGGTAGCCCGGCGCGCCCATGTCGCCGATGCAGACGTCGACCACATGGTACGGCACTCCGAGCTTCTGCAGGATCATCTCCTCGTTGGCGAGCGCGAACTGATGCTCCTTCACGGAGTCGTCCGGCATGCAGAAAATGATCTGTTCGACCTTGTGGAACTGATGGACGCGGAAGATCCCGCGGCTGGCCTTGCCGTAGCTGCCGGCCTCGGTGCGGAAGCAGGGAGAGTAGGCGGTATAGCAGAGCGGGAGCTTCTCGGCGTCGAGCGTCTCGTCGGCGTGATAGCCCACGAGAGTCTGCTCGGAAGTGCCGATGAGCGCCAGGTCCTCGTGCTCGAGCTTGTAGGTCTGGTCGGCGAAGAAGGGCAGATAGCCCGTTCCGAAGAGCGTGCGCTCCTTGGCGGCGCACGGCGTGATGAAGGGGACGAATCCCTTCTTCATGAGTTCGGCCTTGACCCAGGTATAGAGGGCGTCGCAGAGAATGGCGCCCTTGCCCTTCCAGTAGTAGAATCCGGACTGTGCGACCTTGGCGCCGCGCTTGATGTCCAGGATGTCGAGCTTTTCGCCAAGCTCCACATGGTCTTTCGGCTTGAACGTGAACTGGCGGATGGTTCCGACCTTGCGGAGCTCCTTGTTGGCGGTGTCGTCCTTGCCGTCGGGGACGGCGGGGTCGAGGATGTTGGGAAGCCAGGAAAGTTTCTCGTCGAGCTGCTTTCCGAGTTCGGCTTCCTGGGTTTCGAGGGAGGCGAGCTCGTCCTTCATGGCCTTGACTTTTTCGCGGGCCTCGGGATTTTTGCCGCACTCCTTGCTGAGGCGGTTGCGTTCGGCACGGAGGAGTTCGGCCTTGTTCTGGACGGCGCGGCGGTCGGAATCGATCTTCGCGATCGCGTCGACGTCGGCGTCGGAGCCGCGGCGCTTGCAGTTGGCCTTGACAAAATCGGGATTTTCGCGGATGTACTTGATGTCAATCATGATTCAGAATCCTTTCCCGTTAAAACCTGGGCATCGGAAAATTTCTGGTGAAGAGGGCGACTTCGGCCTTGATCGCGGCAAGGGCCGCATCGTCGGCCTTGTGTTCCACGGCGCGGCTGATGAAGTCGGCGATCCGGAGCATTTCGGGCTCCTTCATGCCGCGGGTGGTGACGGCCGGAGTGCCGATCCGCACGCCGC